>JACDHG010000034.1 GCA_013821195.1 Propionibacteriales bacterium | reverse complement strand
GATCGAGGACCCCGGCGGGTGCGACGTCTTCGTGGCGCTGGAGGTCCACGGCATCGACGCCGCCGCGCCGTCGCCGCGCTGGCTGGCGCGACGGGTACAGCTGGCGGGCATGCGGCCGATCTCGCTGGCGGTCGACGTCACCAACTACGTGATGCTCGAGCTCGGCCAGCCCGTCCACGGCTACGACAAGGCCCGGTTGCGAGGACCGATCGTCGTACGGCGCGCCCGTCCCGGCGAGAAGCTTGTCACTCTTGATGGCGCGGCGCGCGTCCTCGACCCCGAGGACCTGCTGATCACCGACGACCGGGGCCCGATCGGGCTCGCCGGTGTCATGGGGGGCGCGGAGACCGAGATGAGCGGTGCCACCACGTCTGTCGTGATCGAGGCCGCACACTTCGACCCGGTCGTCATCGCGCGCTGCGCCAGGCGGCACAAGCTTCCGAGCGAGGCGTCGAAGCGCTTCGAGCGTGGGATCGACCCGACGATCTCGCAGGTGGCAGCGCGGCGGGTGGCCGAGCTGTTGGTCGAGCATGGCGGCGGCCGGATCGCCGAGACCGCCACGGTGGTCGGGACGCCGAAGCGGCCCGAGCCGATCACGATCGACGCGCAGCTTCCCAGCCGGGTCTCCGGGTTCGCCATCGGCGACGACGAGGCGGTCGACGCGCTGCGGACAGTCGGCTGCGACACGTCGCTTGAAGGTGGCCGCATCACCGCCACCGCCGCCCCGTGGCGTCCCGACCTCACCGACCCATCCGACCTGGTCGAGGAGGTGCTGCGGATCGTCGGCTACGACCGGGTTCCCTCCGTGCTTCCGGCGGCGCCAGCCGGGCGGGGCTGGACCAAGCGGCAACGGCTGCGGCGCCGGGTCGGTCTCGCGCTTGCCGCGTCGGGCTACGTGGAGGCCCTCGTCTCCCCGTTCGTGGGAGAGCGCGACTGGGCGGCGCTCGGTCTGGGCGTCGACGACGTACGCCGAGCCGCACTGCGGCTGGCCAACCCGCTGTCGGAGGAGGAGCCGCTGCTGCGGACGACCCTGGTGCCCGGGCTGCTGCGCACGCTGGCTCGCAACGTGAGCCGTGGCCGCACCGACCTGGGCCTCTTCGAGCTTGGCAGCGTCTTCCTGCCCGGCGTGGCGGGACGACCCAAGGCCCCGTCGCTCGGCGTCGACCGGGCCCCGACTGTCGACGAGCTCAAGGAGCTCGAGGCCGCGCTGCCCGACCAGCCGCTGCACGTCGCAGTGGCCGTCACCGGGTCCCGCGGTGCAGCCGGCTGGTGGGGTCCGGCCCGCCCCAGCTCGTGGGCCGACGCCGTCGAGGCCGCCCGCGAGATCGCCCGCGCGCTCGGCGTCCACGTCCGCGTCGAGGCCGCGCAGCAGGCTCTCTGGCATCCTGGCCGATGCGCCCGGGTGCTGCTGGGTGACAGCGTGCTGGGTCACGCCGGTGAGCTGCACCCGAGGGTCTGCACGGCGTACGGCGTACCGCCGCGCACCTCTGTGGTGGAGCTCGACCTTGACGCGTTGATGCAGCAGGCACCTGACATCGTCGTGGCGCAGCGGTTCTCGTCATACCCGGTCGGCAAGGAGGACGTCGCGCTCGTCGTCGACTCGTCGGTGCCGACCGCTGACGTCGAGGCGGCACTGCGCGAGGGTGCCGGTGCGCTGCTCGAGTCGATGCGGCTCTTCGACGTCTACACCGGCGAGCAGGCGGGGGAGGGCAAGAAGTCGCTGGCGTTCTCACTGCGCTTCCGTGCCCCCGACCGGACCCTGACCGATGCGGAGATCAAGGCGGCGCGACACGGCGCGGTGGCGCTGGCTGCCCAGCGGTTTGGAGCCGTCCAGCGCGGCTAGCAGCGCCGGGGGTAGCCTGCGCGGGTGACACGTGACAAGGGCCCGGTGGCGCTCGTGACCGGAGCCGGCCGGGGGATCGGCGCCGAGCTGGCCCGTGCCCTCGCCGACGAAGGGTTCGCGGTCGGGCTCCTGGGGCGGGACCGCGCGAAGCTGGAAGGCACCGCCGCCGAGCTCGACGCTCCCACGCACGTGGTCACGGCCGACGTGACCCAGCCAGCCGACGTCGAGCGGGCGGTCGCCGCTGTCATCGCCGATCTTGGCCCGGTCGACGTACTCGTCAACAACGCCGGTCTCCGCGAGCAGCGAAGCACACTGCCGTGGGAGGCCGACCCCGGCGACTGGTGGCAGGTGATGGCGGTCAACATCCGCGGCGTCATGCTCATGACGTCGGCGGTGCTCCCGGGGATGGTCGAGCGGGGCAGCGGCCGGGTTATCGACGTCGGATCGGGGGCGGGCCGGCGGGCTGAGCCGCGCTACAGCGCCTACTCGGTGTCGAAGTCGGCAGCGCTGCGCTGGATGGACAACGTCGCCGCCGCGCTCGGTGACGACTCCCCGGTCAGGGTCGTCAGCGCCAGCCCGGGTCTCGTCCGCACCGACATGACGGAGACGATGTGGGGACCTGCCGTCGGTGTCGACTTCGGGAGCCTGGACCCGATGAGGCGTTTTGTACGCCGGTTCGCGACCGGTGAGCTCGACCACCTGCACGGCGCGTTCGTCGAGGTGGCCAGGGAAGGGTACTGACCGCGGCTGTTCTCGCTCCAGCTGGTTGCATACATGTGGCAGAGTTGCCATACTAATGCACATGATTGTGAGCGTCGCGGTTGCGGGAGCCACCGGGTATGCCGGGGGGGAGCTCCTGCGCCTGCTGCTCGGCCACCCAGGCGTCGAGCTCGGTGCGGTGACCGCTGCCTCCTCGGCGGGGACGACACTCGGCAGTCACCACCCGCACCTCGTGCCGTTGGCCGACCGGGTGGTCGGAACCACCACGGCGGATGCGCTGGCCGGTCACGACGTGGTCTTCCTGGCCCTGCCGCACGGAGCGTCGGCATCGTTGGCGACGGCACTCGCCGACGACGTTCTGGTCATCGACTGCGGCGCCGACTTCCGGCTCACCGACGACGACACCTGGGCCGAGTTCTACGGCGGGACCCGGGCGGGGGCGTGGCCGTACGGCCTGCCAGAGCTCCCCGGCCAGCGCGACGTGCTGTGCGACGTGACGCGGGTCGCCGTCCCCGGCTGCTACCCGACCGTGTCAACGCTCGCGCTGATGCCGGCGGTGGTCGAGGGGCTCGTGGACACCTCGGCGATCGTCGTCGTCGCAGTGTCCGGCACGTCGGGCGCCGGCCGTGCTCCGAAGCCGCACCTCGTCGGCGCCGAGGTGATCGGCTCCGCCGGTGCGTATGCCCTCGGAGGCGTCCACCGGCATACCCCTGAGATCGAGCAGAACCTCGCCACCTTGACGTGTGAGGTCGTCAGCGTGTCGTTCACGCCGGTGCTCGCGCCGATGAGCCGCGGGATTCTGGCGACAGCGTCGGCTCCGTTGGCAGCCGGCGTCACCGCAGCGACCGTCAGAGCCGGCTACGTCGACGCGTTCGACAAGGAGCCGTTCGTGCACCTGCTCCCCGAGGGCTGCTGGCCGCAGACGAAGGCCACACTCGGGTCCAACGCGACCCACGTCCAGGTCACGGTCGACACGAGAGCGCGACGGCTCGTCGCGGTCGCGGCGATCGACAACCTGACGAAGGGCACCGCCGGTGGGGCCGTGCAATGCATGAACCTCGCGCTCGGCCTTGACGAGCAGGCCGGACTCAGCACGGTCGGAGTGGCCCCGTGACCGTGACGCACCCGTCGGGATTCAGGGCGGCCGGCGTGGCTGCGGGCCTCCAGCCACCGGGTGTGAGGGACGTCGCCGTGATCGTCAACGACGGGCCGTCGAGCGCGGTGGCGGCCGTGTGGACGAGCAACCGGTGCAAGGCCAACCCGGTGCTGTGGAGCGAGCGGGTCACCGCCGAGGGCTCTGCCCGGGTGGTCGTCGCCAGCTCAGGCGGAGCCAACTGCTACACCGGCCCTGCCGGCTTCCAGAACACCCACGCGACCGCTGAGCGGGCCGCGGAGCTGCTCGACGTGGCCGCGATCGACGTCATCGTCTGCTCGACCGGGCTGATCGGTCTCCTCGACGACAAGGACACGCTGCTCGCCGGAGTGGAGGCGGCCGTCGCGGCGCTGAGCGGCGGCGGCGGTGCGGCGGCCGCAGACGCCATCAGAACCACCGACAGCGTCACCAAGCAGGCCGTCGCGGTGGGGGACGGCTGGTCGATCGGCGGGATCGCCAAGGGCGCCGGGATGCTCGCACCCGGCCTTGCGACGATGCTCGTCTTCCTCACGACTGACGCCGTCGCCGACGCAAGCACCGCGGACCGCGCGCTGCGGGAGGCGACTCGGGCGACCTTCGACCGGCTCGACTCCGACGGCTGCATGTCGACCAACGACTCGGTCGTCCTGATGGTGTCCGGCGGGAGTGGCGTGACGCCGTCGTACGACGACCTCGCCACCGCGCTGCAGCGGATCTGCCACGAGCTCGCCCAGCAGCTGCTGCGCGACGCCGAGGGCTCCGACCACGACATCGCCATCACGGTGGTCGGCGCTGCGTCGGACGACGACGCCGCCGAGGTCGGCAAGGCGGTCGCGCGGAGCAACCTGTTCAAGTGCGCGATCTTCGGCCAGGACCCCAACTGGGGCCGCATCCTCGCCGCCGTGGGTACGACGTCCGCCGCATTCGACCCCTCCGACCTCGACGTCGCGCTCAACGACATCTGGGTCTGTCGCAGCAGCGGCCCCGGCGACGGCCGCGAGCTCGTCGACCTGACCGCCCGTGACGTCACCGTGACGATCGACCTCAAGTCCGGCGACGAGACGGCGACGGTCTGGACGAACGACCTCACCTCCGCCTACGTGCACGAGAACTCGGCGTACGCGTCATGACTGAGACAAGCACTGGCGACTGGTTGCAGGCGACCGCCAAGGCAGCCACCCTCGCCGAGGCCCTGCCCTGGTTGGAGAAGTACCACGGCAAGACGGTCGTCGTGAAGTACGGCGGCAACGCGATGACCGACGACGCCCTCAAACGGGCCTTCGCCGAGGACATCGTCTGGCTGCGCTACGCCGGGTTCCACCCGGTGGTCGTGCACGGCGGCGGACCACAGATCACTGTCATGCTCGACCGGCTCGGCATCGAGTCGGAGTTCCGCGGGGGCCTCCGGGTCACGACGCCCGAGGCGATGGACGTGATCCGGATGGTGCTGGTCGGACACGTCGGCCGCGAGCTCGTGGGGCTGCTCAACCAGCACGGGCCCCTCGCCGTGGGGCTCTCCGGCGAGGACGCCGGGTTGTTCACCGCGAGACGGACCCGCGCCGTCGTCGACGGGAAGGACGTCGATCTCGGACTGGTCGGCGAGGTCCGCGACGTGCGACCCGAGGCCGTGCGGGACCTCATCGACGCCGGCCGGATCCCCGTCGTGTCGACCGTCGCGCCGGACGAGGAGGGGCAGGTCCACAACATCAACGCGGACACGGCGGCTGCTGCGCTTGCGGTTGCGCTCGGCGCGGCGAAGCTGCTCGTGCTCACCGACGTCGAAGGTCTCTACCGCGACTGGCCGGCAAGTGACGACATCATCGGCGAGATCGGCGTGGAGGCGTTAGACGCGTTGATGCCGACCCTGGTCAGCGGCATGGTGCCCAAGATGGGTGCCTGCCTCAACGCCGTCAGGGCGGGAGTCCCGCGGGCCACCGTCGTCGACGGGCGCGAGCCGCACGCGGTGCTGCTGGAGATCTTCACCGCAGAGGGAGTCGGGACCCAGGTGCTCCCTGTTGCGCGGACCAAGATCCGGACGGCGTTGCGCGGCAGGCAGGAGGCGACCCGGTGAGCAGCCAACGACGCAGCGCGCACGACGGTGGTGTGGTGGGAACGGCGGAGGGCCTGACCGCGCGGTACTCCGGCGCCGTCATGAACACGTTCGGCCCACCCAAGCGCGTGCTCAGCCACGGCAAGGGCTGCTACGTCTGGGACACCGACGGCAACCGCTACCTCGACCTGCTCGCCGGGATCGCGGTCAACGCCCTCGGGCACGCGCACCCGGCTGTCGTCGCCGCGACCACCAGGCAGGCTGGGCGTCTCGGTCACGTGTCCAACTTCTTCGCCACCGAGCCCCAGATCCACCTGGCCGAGCGACTGGTGGCCCTCACCGGCGCCGTGGACGGTCGGGTCTTCTTCACCAACTCCGGTGCTGAGGCCAACGAGGCTGCCTTCAAGCTGACGCGTCGCACCGGGCGCCGTGGCATCGTTACAGCTGTGGGTGGCTTCCACGGCCGGACCATGGGCGCATTGGCGTTGACGTCCAACCCGGCATACCGGGAGCCGTTCGAGCCGCTGCCCGGCGACGTGACGTGGGTGCCGTACGGTGACGCGGACGCGCTGCGACGGGGCGTCGACGCCGACACGGCAGCGATCGTGCTCGAGCCGATCCAGGGCGAGGCAGGTGTGGTCGTCCCTCCGGCCGGATACCTGGGAGCCGCCCGCAGGGCAGCTGACGAGGTGGGTGCCCTGTTGTGGCTCGACGAGGTGCAGACCGGCATCGGCCGCACCGGGAAGTGGTTCGGCTACCAGCACGAGCAGGGGGCAGAGGGCCCGCTGCTGCCGGACATCGTCACCGTGGCCAAGGGGCTGGGCGCCGGCTTCCCCGTCGGCGCCTGCATCGGGCTCGGCGCGGCGGGGAGCCTGCTGCTGCCTGGCCAGCACGGCACGACGTTCGGCGGCAACCCGCTTGCGGCGGCGGTCGCCCTCACCGTGCTCGACGTGATCGAGTCGACCCGGCTCCTCGAGCATGTCATCTCACTGGGGGAGCGGCTCAGCGAGGACCTGCGCGCGGTCGCCGGCGTAGCCGGCGTACGTGGCCGCGGGCTGCTCATCGCTGCCGACGTCGCCCCCGGTACGGCGAAGGCGGCGGCCGCCGTGGCCCTCGACGGCGGCGTCATCGTCAACGAGTGCACGCCCGACACGCTGCGACTGGCGCCGCCGCTGATCCTGCACCACCATGAGGTCGAGCCGGCACTGCCCGTGCTCGCGACGGCGATCTCCATGGCTTCGGCCGGCGGAGCCACCCACCCATCGCGCGGCGCAAGCAACGGCGAGCACGATCCAGGCACCATCCGCCGATCTCCGTTGGAGGCAACGTGACCCGACATTTCCTACGCGACGACGACCTCGCTCCCGCCGAGCAGGCAGCCATCCTCGATCTGGCCGATGAGTTCCGCGCCAACCGTTTCCACGCCCGTCCGCTCGAAGGGCCCCAGGCGGTGGCAGTGATGTTCGACAAACCGTCGACACGGACCCGCGTGTCGTTCTCGGTCGGCATCTCCGAGCTGGGGGGCTATCCCCTCGTCATCGACGCACAGTCGTCGCAGATGGGCCGCGGAGAGCCGATCGAGGACACGACACGGGTCCTCGACAGGCAGGTCCAGGCGATCGTCTGGCGCACCTTCGGCCAGGAGCGCATCGAGGCGATGGGGGCTGTCTCGGCAGTTCCCGTGGTCAACGCGCTCACCGATGAGTTCCACCCCTGCCAGATCCTTGCCGACCTGCAGACCGTCAGGATGCACAAAGGGCGACTCGCCGGTCTCACGATGAGCTATCTGGGCGACGGCGCCAACAACGTGTCACACTCCTGTCTGCTCGGCGGGGCAGTGGCCGGCATGCATGTGCGGGTCGGTTCGCCGAAGGGCTACGAGCCTGACCCGCGGATTCTGGCGCGTGCTGGCGAGATCGCCAGCGACACCGGCGGGTCTGTCACTCACGAGACGACCCGCAAGGCAGCTGTCGAGGGCGCAGACGTCGTCGTCACCGACACCTGGGTGTCGATGGGGCAGGAGTCGCAGGCGGGGGGTCGCTCCTCACCGTTCGTGCCGCTCGCCGTCGACGCGGAGGCGATGGCACTCGCCGACCCGGACGCTGTCGTGCTGCACTGCCTCCCGGCATACCGGGGCAAGGAGATCGCAGCCGACGTCATCGACGGGCCGCAGAGCCTGGTCTGGGACGAGGCTGAGAACCGTCTGCATGCGCAGAAGGCGCTCTTGACGTGGCTCCTCGACGAGGCGAGGAAGCGATGACGCCCGTTCCCTCCAGCATTGCTGCGACGAAGGCGGCCCGCCACCAGACGATCGTCGAGCTGCTGAGCCGGCATCCGGTCCACTCCCAGGCCGAGCTTGCCGACCTGCTCGACACGACGGGGCTGCGCGTCACGCAGGGCACTCTGTCGCGTGACCTCGTCGACCTCGAGGCGGTCCGCGTCCGCGACAGCCAAGGGGCGCTGGTGTACGCCGTTCCGAGCGAGGGGGGCGACCGCACTCCACGGTCGGCCACCGACTCGGCAGCGGCAGCGAGCCGGCTCGCCAAGCTGTGCAACGAGCTGCTGGTCAGCGCGGAGGGGTCGGGCAACCTCTCCGTGCTGCGGACCCCGCCGGGGGCTGCGCAGTTCCTCGCCTCGGCGCTGGACAGGGCCGAGCTGACGGAAGTGCTCGGTTGTATCGCCGGCGACGACACCATCGTCGTCGTCAGCCGAGAGCCCGACGGCGGAGAGACACTCGCCACCAAGTTCCTGGCGCTTGCCGAGTCAGGCAGCGACCTTTGACAAAGGAGTCAACAGTGACCGTCCCCAGCACCACCGCCGGAGCCAAGCAGCGGATCGTCCTCGCCTACTCCGGCGGGCTCGACACGTCGGTTGCCATCGGCTGGCTCGCCGACCAGACCGGAGCCGAGGTGGTCGCCGTCGCGATCGACGTCGGCCAGGGAGGCGAGGACCTCGACGACATTCGCAAGCGTGCGCTCGCCTGTGGCGCGGTCGAGGCAGTCGTGGTGGACGCACGCGACGAGTTCGCGGAGGACTTCTGTCTGCCGGCGCTGCGGACGAACGCGATGTACATGGGTCGCTACCCGCTCGTGTCGGCGCTCTCCCGCCCGTTGATCGCCCGTCACCTCGTCGCCGCGGCACATGAGTACGGCGCCACCGTCGTCAGCCATGGCTGCACCGGCAAGGGCAACGACCAGGTGCGCTTCGAGGTCGGTGTCGCCGCGCTCGCGCCGTACCTGTCGGTGATCGCGCCGGTGCGCGACTACGCGTGGACCAGGGAGAAGGCGATCGAGTACGCCGAGCGGCGCGAGCTGCCGATCGACGTCACGAAGAAGTCGCCGTACTCCGTCGACCAGAACGTCTGGGGCCGCGCCGTGGAGACTGGTTTCCTCGAGGACATCTGGAACGCCCCGATCGAGGACGTCTACTCCTACACCGACGATCCGGCCACGCCACGCGACGGTGACGAGGTCGTCATCGCCTTCGAGAACGGGGCTCCCGTGGCCATCGACGGCCGCCACGTCACGATGCTGCAGGCCATCGAGCAGCTCAACACCCGTGGTGGCGCCCAGGGGGTCGGGCGGCTCGACCTCATCGAGGACCGGCTCGTCGGCATCAAGAGCCGGGAGGTCTACGAGGCCCCTGGCGCACTGGTGCTTCTCGAGGCTCACCGCGAGCTCGAGAGCGTCACCGTCGAGCGCGACCTAGCCCGCTTCAAGAAGGGCGTCGAGCAGCGGTGGAGCGAGCTCGTGTACGACGGTCTGTGGTTCTCCCCGCTCAAGCGCACGCTCGACGCCTTCGTCGACGCGTCGCAGCAGCACGTCAGCGGCGAGGTGCGGCTGACGCTGCACGCCGGGAAGGCGGTCTCGACGGGGAGACGGTCGGCGACGAGCCTGTACGACTTCAACCTCGCCACCTACGACGAAGGCGACTCCTTCGACCAGTCGCTCGCCAAGGGGTTCGTCGAGCTGTGGGGGCTGCCCGCCAAGATCGCGGCTCGACGCGACCAGGGTGCCGCCTCATGACCGTCCCGACACCCGCTGTCCCGCGTCTCGGCCCCCGGGAGGCGCCGGTTCGCGCGACAGCGGGTGTTCGGTCGGGAGGGGGCATGCCGGATGGCGGGTGAGACGGCCGGGTCGGGGCTCTGGGGCGGCAGGTTCGGAGGCGGGCCGTCGCCGGAGCTGGTGGCGCTGAGCCGGTCCACCCACTTCGACTGGCGGCTGGCGGCGTACGACCTCGCGGGTTCCCAGGCCCACGCCGTCGGACTCGCCGCCGCCGGGCTGCTGAGCGACGACGACCTCGCCAGGTTGCTCGCGGGCATCGAGGTGCTCGGCTCAGACGTCGAGTCGGGGTCCTTCGTCGCCGGCCCGGAGGACGAGGACGTCCACAGCGCGCTGGAGCGCGGTCTCGTCGAGATCGTCGGGGCGGAGCTCGGCGGCCGGTTGCGCGCCGGGCGCTCGCGCAACGACCAGATCGCCACCCTGTTCCGGGTCTACCTGCGCGACCATGCCCGCACGATCGGAGTCCTGGTGGGCGACCTCGTGCAGGTTCTGGCCGATCAGGCGGAGCGCCATGTCGCCGATCCGATGCCGGGACGAACCCATCTGCAGCACGCGCAGCCCGTCACCCTGGGCCACCACCTGCTGGCCCACGCCTGGCCGCTCATCCGAGACCTGGGGCGGTTCTTGGACTGGGATCGACGCGTCGCGGCCGACTCGCCGTACGGATCGGGTGCTCTCGCCGGCACGACGCTCGGTCTCGACCCCGAGCAGGTGGCGAGCGACCTCGGCTTCACCGGCTCCACGGCCAACAGCATCGACGGCACCGCGGCCCGTGACTTCGTCGCCGAGTTCGCGTTCGTGACGGCGATGATCGGCGTTGACGTCTCGCGGATCGCGGAGGACGTGATCTTGTGGGTGACCCGCGAGCTCGGTGTCGCGACCCTCGACGACGGCTACTCGACCGGGTCCAGCATCATGCCGCAGAAGAAGAACCCCGACATCGCCGAGCTGGCCCGCGGCAAGTCCGGGCGCATGATCGGCAACCTCGCCGGGCTGCTCGCGACGCTCAAGGCGCAGCCGCTCGCCTACAACCGCGACCTGCAGGAGGACAAGGAGCCGGTGTTCGACTCCATCGACACCCTGGAGGTCCTGCTTCCAGCCTTCAGCGGGATGGTGCGCACTCTCACGTTCCACCCGCGGCGGATGGCCGAGCTGGCGCCGCAGGGGTTCTCGCTCTCCACCGACATCGCCGAGTGGCTGGTCAGGCAGGGCGTGCCGTTCAAGGACGCCCACGAGGTGACCGGTGCCTGTGTACGCCGTTGCGAGCAGCAAGGGATAGAGCTCCATCAGCTGTCAGACGGCGACCTGGCCGAGCTGTCGCCTCACCTCACGCCGGCGGTTCGGGACGTGCTGACCGTGCCTGGGTCGCTCGCTGCTCGCGACGCACGCGGGGGTACGGCGCCGGCTCGCGTCACCGAGCAGCTCGCAGAGCTCCGCACGACACTCGCCTCGCTCCAGGCGTGACTCGGTGCGGTCCGCGGGTGGTGGCGCCACGCTGAGGCAGCCATGCGGAGACGGTGGCGCCCATCGCCGGTTGGCGTCGCGGGTGCGATCGTCATAGCCCCGGCCGATGGACGTTTCGCGCCGGGTGGCGCAAGACGACGGGTCCCAGCCACGTTCAGCTACCCGGCGCGGGGGCTGCGCTTGTAGGCCGACACGGTCTCGTCGCCCGTGACCCAGAACCGCCACGGGACCCCGGCCGCCCGGCTGACCCCGACCCGGGGCCCTGCGGAGACAGCCGGCGGCCGCTCGTCGTACTCCAGCGTCAGGGGACCGGTGCCACCGAGCAGGGCGGCACCGTCGTGCTCGCGGCCGATCCCCAACGCCTGGGTCAGGCAGGCGGGGCCACGGGCGAGCGACCGGTCGGCCGTCCTGGCGCCTCGGCGTGAGCGTGCCAGCTCGACGCCCTCCACGACCCGGCCGGCCCGCAGCAGTACTGCGGAGGCGACACCCTCGCGGCCCACGACAACGTTCGCGCACCAGTGCATGCCATAGCTGAGGTAGACGTACAGGTGTCCCGCGGCACCGAACATGACGTCGTTGCGCCGGGTCGTCCCGCGGAAGGCGTGCGACGCGGGATCGGCTTCCCCGGCGTACGCCTCCACCTCTGTCAACCGGACGCGCACGGCTCCGTCGGCGGTGACGTGGGTGAGGCTCCAGCCGAGGAGCGCGGGCGCGACGACCTCGCTGGGCTTGCTCCAGAAGCCGCCGAGGTCGGTCACGACTCGATCTTCTCGCGCCGCGACGCTCGCAGCGGCAGCGGGACGAAGGGGACTCCACGCCAGGGCCTAGGCTCGGCTCCATGACTCTTGAGATTCCCCGCCCCTCCGAGGGTGACATCGTCGACCTGATCCTCACCGACCACCGGCTGTTCGAGGACCTGCTGCGTGAGCTCCGCGACGTCACCTCTGACCGGCGCCGGGTCGTCGCGACCATGGCCGAGCTCCTCGTGGCGCACGGAGAGGCCGAGGAGAGCAAGGTCTACCCGTCGCTCGAGAAGAAGGACGCCATCGACGACGACGAGGTGGAGCACGGTGCGAAAGAGCACGATGAGGGTTACCAGACCCTGCTTCCGCTGCTGGAGTCCGCGGCGGTCGACACCGAGGAGTTCAGCGACGCGATCCACGAGTTCAGCGAGACGCTGCTGCACCACCTCGACGAGGAGGAGCGCGACATCCTCAACCCAGCGCGGACCGACGTGGGCGACGACGACCGCGCCCGCCTCGGGGCTGCCTGGGCAACCGAGCGCAACCGCCTGCTCGACGAGGGCTGCGGAAGCGTCGACGACGTACGCCGGCTGGTGCGCGAGGCCGAGGAGCGCTCGTGAACCGACACGTCCTCGACGATCTCGCGTGGCGCGGCCTCGTGGCCCTCTCGACCGACCTCGATGCGCTGCGCGCCGAGATGTCCGCGGGCCCGATCAGGTTCTACGTGGGCTTCGACCCGACGGCACCCAGCCTCCACATGGGCAACCTGATGCAGCTCGTGACGGCCCGGAGGCTGCAGGACGCGGGCCATGTGCCGTTCGTGCTGGTGGGTGGCGCCACCGGCATGATCGGCGACCCCAAGGAGTCAGGTGAGCGCTCCCTGAACTCGCACCATGTCGTGACGGAGTGGGTCGAGCGGGTACGCCGTCAGGTGGAGCCGTTCTTCTCCTTCGACGGCGACAACGCCGCGACCATGGTCGACAACTACGACTGGACGGCCGGCCTCTCGGCCATCGACTTCCTGCGTGACATCGGCAAGCACTTCCCGGTCAACCGGATGCTCGCCCGCGACGTCGTCCGCAGCCGGCTGGAGGCCGGCATCTCCTACACCGAGTTCAGTTACGTCTTGCTGCAGTCGATGGACTACCTCAACTTGTACCGCGACTTCGGGGTCCGCCTGCAGACCGGCGGCAGCGACCAGTGGGGCAACATCACCGGCGGCGTCGAGCTCGTCCGCAGGGTCACGGGGGAGCGGGTCCATGCCCTCGCCACCCCGCTCGTGGAGCGGGCGGACGGCACCAAGTACGGCAAGACGGAGACGGGTGCGCTGTGGCTCGACCCCGAGATGATGACGCCGTACGCCTTCCACCAGTTCTGGCTGAACGCGCAGGATGCCGGCGTTGTCCAGCTGCTCAGGTACTTCACCTTCCGCGGTCGAGACGAGATCGACGGGCTCGAGAAGCAGACGGTCGACCAGCCGTCCCGTCGGACCGCGCAGAAGCTCCTTGCCGACGACGTGACGACGCTCGTGCACGGGCCGGAGGAGACCCGACGCGCGAGAGAGGCGGCTGCGGCGCTCTTCGGAGCAGGTGAGCTGCGCGATCTCGACGTCGCCACGCTCGAGGCGGCGCTGCGGGAGGTCCCGCATGTGCACCTTGCGATGGGGACCGAGCTTCCCACGTACGCTGCTCTGCTCGCAGAGACCGGGCTGGTCGCGAGCAAGGGCGCGGCGCGCCGCACCGTGACCGACGGCGGTGCGTACGTGAACAACCAGCGGATCGAGGACGCGGAGTCGAGCCCGGCTGCCGCCGACCTCCTGCCGGGTGGCTGGCTGCTGCTCCGCAAGGGCAAGCGCAACCTCGCCGGAGTCCGGATGGGACCAGGCCCCTGAACTTGACCTCGGCTCGGCGCGCTCGTAACGTACTACCTGCCTCGCCGGAAGGGACGGGACGCAAGACCCCTCCCAACGGGGAACAGCGGGCTGCCGGCAGCAGTGGGACCCCCAGGAGACCGGGATCCGAGGCGGCATCACCGCACCTCAGGTCGGTAGTTCCGGCCGACGCTGGACGAGGGAAAGCGATTTGACTGCCTCCCTCCGGGCCAGTAAGTTAGACGAGTTGCCCCGACGCAGGCTGAGAGGCCTGGTGACGGTGCGCGCCCGATCCTTGAGAACTCAACAGTGTGCCAAAAGTCGACGAACGAATTAATAACGCCCCGTCGACAGGATGCGAGACCAACACACGTTGGCCCTCACGTTCTGTGGACGGTTCCTTTGGTAAGAAAAGTCTCCTAGGCTTCACGGTCGAGGAGCGTCTCTTGCCGGGATACTCCAATGAACTGATGACCGACCGTCCTCGGGCGGTCGACTATCAACGAATTTCAACGGAGAGTTTGATCCTGGCTCAGGACGAACGCTGGCGGCGTGCTTAACACATGCAAGTCGAGCGGTAAGGCTCCTTCGGGAGTACACGAGCGGCGAACGGGTGAGTAACACGTGAGCAATCTGCCCTTCACATCGGGATAACTTCGGGAAACCGAAGCTAATACCGGATACGACCATCGATGGCATCTTCTGATGGTGGAAAGTTCCGGCGGTGAAGGATGAGCTCGCGGCCTATCAGCTTGTTGGTGGGGTAATGGCCTACCAAGGCAACGACGGGTAGCCGGCCTGAGAGGGTGACCGGCCACACTGGGACTGAGACACGGCCCAGACTCCTACGGGAGGCAGCAGTGGGGAATATTGGACAATGGGCGAAAGCCTGATCCAGCAACGCCGCGTGAGGGATGACGGCCTTCGGGTTGTAAACCTCTTTCAGCAGGGACGAAGCGCAAGTGACGGTACCTGCAGAAGAAGCACCGGCCAACTACGTGCCAGCAGCCGCGGTAATACGTAGGGTGCAAGCGTTGTCCGGAATTATTGGGCGTAAAGAGCTCGTAGGCGGTCCATCGCGTCGGGAGTGAAAAGCTGGGGCTTAACTCCAGTCCTGCTTCCGATACGGGTGGACTAGAGGTAGGTAGGGGAGATCGGAATTCCTAGTGTAGCGGTGAAATGCGCAGATATTAGGAGGAACACCGGTGGCGAAGGCGGATCTCTGGGCCTTACCTGACGCTGAGGAGCGAAAGCATGGGGAGCAAACAGGATTAGATACCCTGGTAGTCCATGCCGTAAACGTTGGGCGCTAGGTGTGAGGGACATTCCACGTCCTTCGTGCCGCAGCTAACGCATTAAGCGCCCCGCCTGGGGAGTACGGCCGCAAGGCTAAAACTCAAAGGAATTGACGGGGGCCCGCACAAGCGGCGGAGCATGCTGATTAATTCGATGCAACGCGAAGAACCTTACCTGGATTTGACATATAGGGAAAACTGCTAGAGATAGCAGGTCCGTAAGGGCCCTATACAGGTGGTGCATGGCTGTCGTCAGCTCGTGTCGTGAGATGTTGGGTTAAGTCCCGCAACGAGCGCAACCCTCGTCCTATGTTGCCAGCACGTAATGGTGGGGACTCATAGGAGACTGCCGGGGTAACTCGGAGGAAGGTGGGGATGAGGTCAAGTCATCATGCCCCTTATGTCCAGGGCTTCAAGCATGCTACAATGGCCGGTACAAAGGGCTGCGAAACCGCAAGGTAGAGCGAA
>JACDHG010000255.1 GCA_013821195.1 Propionibacteriales bacterium | reverse complement strand
CTGGTACGCCGTGCGTAGCTCGTCGTCGATGCGTTTCACGACGGGGCCGAGCACCAGCTCAGGGGGTTCGGAGGCCACCAGGAGGTCGAGATGCTCGCGCAGCACCTGAGCGTCCCGCGCATCCCCGAGTGCCTGCCCCAGCCAGCGCAGTTCCGCGCCGACCGTCTCGGCGGAGTTGGGCACAAGCAGCGGACGATATGTCGTGAGAGCGGACCTCAGCCGTCGCGCAGCAATGCGCATCTTGTGAATCGAGTCTGGTCGGTTGGCGCGCAGTCCGGCGTCATGTCTGTGCAGCTGCGCTGTCTGTTCGGCCAGGTGGGCCTGCACGAGCTGGGCGGCGCTGCCGCGGCGGAGACTCTTGCGGGACGGTCTGTCCGGGGTCTCCGGGACCGCGCCGCCCAGGGCGCGCGCGAGCTTCGACGCTGAGGATGCGGGGGAGGCACCGGCTGTGAGGAGGTGCTGTTCGACGGCGTCGAGCAAGGGCCTGGCACCGTCGACCAGCTCGACCTCCCACTCGCGCCAGTCCTGGACCTGCTCGCGACCGTTGAGCCGCTCGGCGTGGACCTGGTCGTCGCAGACCTCGGCCAGAACCGCAGCGTCGTCACCAACGAGCTTGTACTCCAGGCGACGGGTGCTTATCCGGACAACCGGCACGAGCGGACGATCCCGGGCCACGGCCCGCACCTGCTCACGCAACCTGGCGGGCACAGTCTTCACGGCGCGGCCCAAGGGTAGGCGCACCTCGGTGCGCGTGTCCTTGCCTGCCGGAAGCTTGAGATGCCACCCCTCGTCGAGCCCGCCGGTCCGCCTGCGCAGCGTCGTCCCCTGCCGGGCAAGATCGAGGTCGACGGTGTCGAAGTAGACGGCCACCAGCTCCACCTCGGTGGGCTGGCCCATCGCGGACACGCCCTCGGTGTCGGTCAGGGTGGGCAGTGTCGTCGTCCGGTCGACGTCGTACGTGCGCTCGACCTCGTCGTGCCGCGACATGCCCATGGCTCATCATCCCATCCCGACCCGACTCACGGGATCGTGAAGACGCCCGGGGTCGAAGGATGGCGACGCCGGGCCATCGACACCCACTGTTCACCCGGGTGTCACCGACCGGTCGCTGGTCACGAGCACATTGATCTCATCACTCCCTGACTCGTGCGAAGAGGTACCGATGCCAAGCCGCCCCGTCCTGTCCCTGGCCGCTGTCCTGGCCGCCACAGCTCTGCCCTTGACCGCCGCTGCGGCGCCGGCTCCGGCCGTTGACCGGAACCCGCCGCGGTCCTTCAGCGAGTTGACGACGTTCGACGTCGAGGGAGAGGTCGCCGAGATCCTCGCCGTGACGCCGAACGGACGGACGTTGCTCTACACCGACTCGGCGGAGGAGGAGCTCGGCTTGGTCGACCTGAGCCAGCCGAAACAGCCTCAACAGCTGGGGACCGTTCAGGTCGACGGTGAGCCAACGTCGGTCGCCGTCACACGGGGCGGGAAGTATGCCCTCGTCGCGGTCGACACCAGCAGCAGCCTCGCCCAACCTTCCGGCTCCCTGACCGTGGTCGATCTACGCGCCCGCCGGGTCGTCGGAGCACTCGATCTGGGCGGCCAGCCTGACTCGGTCGCGGTGAGTCCGAACGGCTCCGTCGCAGCGATCGCCATCGAGAACCAGCGCGACGAGGACATCGTCGTGGGCGGAGTCGAGGGGGGACTGCCCCAGGCGCCGGCCGGCTTCCTGGCGGTCGTCGACCTGCAGGGCAAGCCGTCCTCATGGACAGTGGACCCCGTCGAGCTCACAGGTCTCGATGGGGCTCTGTATGCGAGCGACCCGGAGCCGGAGTTCGTCGACATCAACCGCAAGAACATCGCCGCCGTCACCTTGCAGGAGAACAACGCCGTCGCGCTCGTGGATCTGGACACCCGAGCGGTGATCGGCTCCTTCTCTGCCGGCACGGTCACGCGTACGGATGCCGACACTCAGGACGATGGCACGATCGCCTTCGACGATTCCCTGACCGCGCCCCGCGAGCCCGACGCAATCCAGTGGACGCCCGACGGCAACCTGCTGACCGCTGACGAGGGTGACCTGGCGCCGACCCCGAGTGGTGGGCGAGGCTGGACGATCTTCTCCCCGTCGGGTGACATCGTCTTCACCGCAGGTGGATCGGCGGAGAAGGCCCTTGCCGAGGCAGGGCGCTATCCGGACAACCGCAGCGACGCCAAGGGAGCCGAGTTCGAGGGGGCAGAGGCTGCTTCCCTGCTCGGCGGCTCCTATGCGTTCGTCGGCTCTGAGCGCGGCGACGCGGTGCTGGTCTACCGGATCAAGGACGAGTCGGCGCCGAGACTGGTGAGCGTGCTCGAGACCGGTGAGGCACCCGAGGGCCTGCTCGCCGTACGCCGTCAGCACCTGTTCCTCACCAGCAACGAGGACGATGGCACCATCTCGGTCTTCCAGCTGCGGGCAGGTCGCTGACGTACGCCGATCGTGCGCGAAGCACGCACGGCTCGCCGCAGTAGTCAGCGCGGATGAGCTCTCGGCCGGCAGGCTACGTCGCGACGCTTTACTGTGGAACTTCACTGTCCTGGG
>JACDHG010000138.1 GCA_013821195.1 Propionibacteriales bacterium | reverse complement strand
CGTCGGAAGACGCGCAACCCCAAGCCCGACCACCCGCCGTAATGCCGACCAGGTGGACCGACCCTCAGTAGAAGTACGGGTACGGTGCCCAGTCGGGGGCGCGCTTCTCTAGGAAGGCGTCGCGTCCCTCGGCGGCCTCATCCGTGCCGTAGGCGAGGCGGGTGGCCTCGCCGGCAAACAACTGCTGGCCGACGAGCCCGTCGTCAACGAGGTTGAACGCGTACTTCAGCAGCCGCTGAGCGGTTGGCGACTTGGCGTTGACCTTCGCGGCCCATTCGAGCGCCGTCTGCTCGAGCTCGGTATGCGGCACGACCGCGTTGACCATGCCCATCCGATGGGCTGCGTCGGCGTCGTACCCATCGCCGAGGAAGAAGACCTCCCGGGCGAACTTCTGGCCGACCTGCCGGGCCAGGTACGCCGACCCGAAGCCACCGTCGAACGACGCCACGTCGGCGTCGGTCTGCTTGAAGCGGGCGTGCTCCTCCGACGCCAGCGTGAGGTCGCAGACGACGTGCAGGCTATGGCCGCCGCCGACAGCCCAACCCGGCACGACGCAGATGACGACCTTGGGCATGAAGCGGATCAGCCGCTGGCACTCCAAGATGTGCAGCCGACCCAGTCTGGTGGCGTCGACCGAGTCGGCGGTGTCGCCGTCGGCGTACTGGTAGCCCGATCGTCCGCGGATCCGCTGGTCACCGCCGGAGCAGAAGGCCCACCCGCCGTCGTGGGGCGAAGGCCCGTTCCCCGTCAGTAGGACGCATCCGACGTCAGGCGACATCCGGGCATGGTCGAGGCAGCGGTAGAGCTCGTCGACGGTGTGCGGCCGGAAGGCGTTGCGGACCTCCGGTCGGTCGAACGCGATCCGCACGGTCCCCTGGTGGACCGCCCGGTGATACGTGACATCGGTGAGGTCGTCGAACCCGTCGACCTCCCGCCAAGCCTGCGGGTCGAAGATCTCGGACACGTCGGATCCCGTCATGCGGCCGACCCTACCGCCGCCGCCGCCCCGTCGATCTGCGATGTAAACAGGCCAGGTGGCTGGTCTACATCGCAAACCTGCGATGCAGACCGGGTGTTTGCGATACAGACCTGCGCTGTCGAGCAGCAGACCGAGCGGGCCTCGACGGCAGGCACCAGCGCCTTGTCCGGTTCCCACAGGTCGGCGATGCTCACCCCTCGGTCTGGGTGGAAGGCTCGAGCGCCTCCTGTCGCCGGATCTCGCTGCGGCCCAGCAGCAGGTACGCGAGGAACGGCAGCACGAGGGCCACCATGACGCCCAGGTTGGCATAGGTCCACGGACCGTCGAGCTTGGGGCCGAGGCCGAGCGGCTCCAGCAGGTAGCCCTGCCAGCCGAAGCCTGCAGCCTCCGGCGGGTAGCCGTCGGCGGCTGTGCTCACGACGAGTCCCCATCCGACGAGCGTGGCTACCAGCATCGACCCGAGACCCGCCAGGTTGACCGACCCGTACCGTCCGCGCGAGTCGAAGAGGTCGACGGAGTCGTAGTCGCGGCGGCGCAGCAGCAGGTCCGCGAGGAAGACCCCGCACCACGCGGCGATCGGCACGGCCAGGGTGACGAGGAAGGCGAAGAACGGAGTGAGGAAGTCGCCCGCGAACCAGACGATGTAGATCGTGCCGAGGATCATGATCACCCCGTCGATGGCCGCGGCGACCCAGCGAGGAGCGGGCAGTCCGAGCGTCAGCAGCGTCAGCCCCGACGAGTAGATGTCGAGCAGTGCCCCCGACACCAACCCGGCCACTGCCACGACTGCGAACGGCACCAGGAACCAGTCGGGCAGGGTCGTAGTGAGGGCGCCGATCGGGTCTACCGCCAGAGCGGACGAGAGGTCGGGGTCTGAGCCCGCGAGCAGGACGCCGTACGTGATGAGGATGACCAGCGGCAGGCTGCCCCCGAACGTCGTCCAGCCGACGATGCCCTTGCTGGAGGCGCCTCGTGGCAGGTAGCGGGAATAGTCGGCCGCGGCGTTGACCCAGCTGATCCCGAAGCCCGAGACCACGACGACGAAGGCGCCGAACACCGCCTTGCCCTCTCCAGCCGGCAGGTCGCCGACAGCCGACCAGGTGACCTCGTCGACGGTCAGGGCGATGTAGCCGACCGTCACGACCAGCATGAGGATAGTCAGCCATCTCTGCAGCCGCATCACCGTGTCGAAGCCGAGCACGCCGCCGGCGACGATGATCAACGCCACGACGATGAAGGCAAGGATCTTCGTGACGTCGCCGTCGCTCCATCCCAGGCGGCCGAACACGGTCGCTGTCGCGAAGGTCGCCAGCGCGACGAGCGCCGTCTCGTAGCCGACCAGGATCAGGTATGACACGAGGCTGGGCACCGAGTTGCCCCGGACGCCGAACGCCGCCCTTGACAGCGCCATGGTCGGGGCCGATCCGCGTCTGCCCGCCAACGACACCAGGCCAACGAGGAGAAACGACACCACAATGCCGACGATGCCGGCGACCACTGCCTGCCAACCGTTGATCCCGAAACCGAGGACGAACGAGCCGTAGGAGATGCCGAAGACCGAGATGTTGGCGGCGCACCAGGGCCAGAAGAGGTCGCGTGGTCGGCCCTTTCGCTCTCCCTCCGAGATCACGTTGATGCCGTTGCGCTCGACGGTCAGTGCGCTCGACGTCGCCGCACCCGTGGTGGCCGAGCTGTCGGTGGCCATGGCGAGCCCTTCCCTGCCTCGATGATCCGTCCCAGGGTGAAACCCTAGTGCCCACGACGAGGCTGCCACTTCCACCCACCGCGGTGAGATCTGCGCTGTCGTCGTCGGCCGATGCTCGAGGGCTGGTTAGGCTTGCGCCATGTCACCCCTTCCAGTGATCGTCGCGCAGGGCAGCCCCACTGAGATCGGTTCAGCGTACGGCGAGCAGGCGCGGGCTCTCATCCAAGCGAACGTCGAGGACTACCGAACGAAGTTCGCCGCGGTCGGTCTCCACGCGGCGCAGGCGTGCCGGCTCGGGGAGGCGTTCAGGTCGACCACCCACGACCACACGCCCCGGATCGCCGCGACGCTGGACGCCGTCGCCGAGGCCAGCGGCGTCGCGGTGGGCGACATCTACGCGCTCAACGCTCGCACCGAGCTGATGCTGCCGGCGGGTCCGCAGCTGCCCGAGTGCACCGGGGTCGCTGTGATGCCGGAGCACACGGCGGCGGGACACACCCTGCTGGCGCAGAACTGGGACTGGTATCCCTCCCAGCTTCCCTACTCCCTGGTGCTGGCGACCCGAGACGAGCGGGGCCACGAGATCGTGTGTCTCGCCGAGGCGGGCATGTTGGCGAAGACGGGTCTCAACTCGGCGGGCGTCGGTGTCTGCGTCAACCTGCTCCACTGCGACCGGGACGGCCTCCCCGGCGGAGTTCCGTACCACGTGCTGATCCGCGCCGTGCTCGACCAACCCGACGGGATCTCCACATCCCTCAAGGTCACCGCGCTGCCGCGCAGCGCGTCGATCAACCTGGTCATCGCGGCTGCGGGTGGCGTGGCCGTCGATCTCGAGGTGGCGCCGGGGGCCACCGGACGGGTCCTGCCCACCGACGGTCTCCTCACCCACGCCAACCATTTCGTCTCCGACATCGGCGTCACCGACGCCATCTACGACGTGGGCGGGTCGTCGCTCTTCCGGGACTACCGGCTTCGGCGGCTCCTGGCCGACCGTGCAGCCGAGCTCAAGGTGAGTGTGGACGACGTGGCCGACGCCCTCCGGGACCATCTCGGTTTCCCGTACGCGCTCTGCCGACACGTCAACGAGGACGACGAGGTCGAGCTGCGGTCACTCACGTGCAGCTCGGTCGTGATGGACCTCGACGAGCGGCTGATGCTCGTCTCGCAGGGGCCGCCGTGCGAGTCGCCCTTCCTCGAGGTGTCGCTGGAGACCGTCTTCGACTCTCAATCTCCCCCTGCAGTCTGACGCGGCCTGATCGATGCCGTCAGAGCGGCAAGGTGGCCGAGTCGCGCGACCTCCGAGGCCAGGACGTCGGGGCCGCCGTGACGGCCGAACACGACGAGCGTCTCGGGTGACCCGACCGGGGCTCCGGCCGCGACCGTCGAGGCCCAGCCGTCCCAGTCAGCGCCGGTCGGGAGCCGGTCTGCTCGGCTCATCGGCACCCACGCCAGTGCCTCTGGCGGCACAGCCGGTGCTCCCCTCGAGCCTTCGACCATGACGAGCGCGTCCTCACGGCGTACGACGACCATGGCCCAGTCGGCGCGGAACGCCCGCGGCACCAGGCGAGCGAGCGTTGCGAGAGCCGTCGCCGGGTCCTCCGTGATCTCCTCGACGGCCTCGAGGTCGAGCTGCAGGGAGCCGGCTGCGGGATAGCGGGAGACCCAGACAACCCTTACCCCGGCGAGGCGGTGGACTGCGGAGACGACCATGTCTGGCATGACTCCGGGCAGGAACTCCACGAACACGTCGTCAACCGCCTGCCCGGCGTGCTGCTCGAGGACCTCGACCGCGAGGATGTTGCCACCCGCGACACCGATGGCTGCCGCGACCGTGCCGAGCGACCCCGGCACGTCGGGTAGCGCGATTCGCAGCAGATGACTCACGAGTGGCATCCTCCCGGCGAAATGTTTCGCGCTCGTTACCGTGACCGGGCGGCGAGCCAGGGGTCGGGGCTGGAGCCGCTCCCGGCAACAGCGGCGTACTCACCGCGAGATGGTGGGTCGGCACCCGGTCGCTGACAGGTCAAAGCCGCCACGAGGGTCGCGCGTCGAAGGACGGCCACGGCCACCTCGGGGCTGATCGTCGAGAGCGCCGACGGGGTGGCGAGGCCGGCATCGACAAGTCCCGACAACAGGCCAGCCTCGAACGCGTCACCGGCGCCGATCGTGTCCACGACGGCCACCGGCTCGCCAGCCACCACGATCCTGTCGCCGCTGGCGGTGACCGCCTGGCAGCCGTCCGCGCCGGAGGTGATGACGACAAGCGACGGCCCCAGAGTCACCCAGTAATCGAGCAGCTCGTCGAGATCGTGTTCCGGGTAGAGCCACGACAGATCCTCGTCGCTCGCCTTGACGACGTGTGCGGACGCGACGAACGCTTCCACCTGATCCACTGCAGCAGCGCGATCACCGGCCAGTGCTGGTCGCACGTTCGGGTCGAAGCTCAACAGCCGCTGTCCCTCGCCGTGCAGGCGCGCGAAGAGCCGCGCCAGGGCAGCTGCCCCTGGTGCGAGCACCGTGGCAAGGGACCCGGTGTGCAGCACCTGCGCGACGGCCGGCAGCCGGCTCAGCTCGTCGTCGGTCCATCCCCAGTCGGCGGTGCCTTGGACATAGAAGTCGTATGACGCCTGTTGCTCGTCATCCACGGTGGCGAAGGCCAGCGTCGCCTGCTCGTCGGTGCGGACACAGGCTGACACGTCGAGGCCGCTCGCCTCGGCATACCGGCGTAGCGTCTCACCGAGCGGGCCGGTCGACAGCCTCGCCAGCAGGTGGGTCCCGTGGCCGAGGCGTTGGAGTCCCACGGCGATGTTGAGCGGGCCGCCTCCGGGGTGAGCGACGTACGGACGGCCGGGCTCGGGCTGCACCAGGTCGAGCAGCGCCTCACCGATGACGGCGCAACCAGCTCGTGCCGGTCCGCGGTCAACACGCTCCGTCCCCACGGACCACTAGGTTACGGTGTGGCCGTGCGTGACATCACCTATCCGCCGATCATCCTCACGGCCAAGGCCGCCTTCCGGGCGCTGAACCTGACGTTTCGGATCAGCGGCGACGAGCGTGTGCCGACCACGGGTGGAGCGGTCCTGGCGGTCAACCACATCAGCTACGTCGACTTCATCTTCGGCGGCTTCGCGACCCAACGGTCAAGGCGGCTGGTGCGGTTCATGGCCAAGCGTGAGCTGTTCGACCACCGGCTGACGGGACCGCTGATGCGATCGCTGCACCACATCGAGGTGGACAGGGCCGAGGGCACACAGTCCTTCCAGACGGCGCTCGACTACCTGGCCGCCGGCGAGGTCGTGGGCGTCTTCCCCGAGGCGACGATCAGCCGCAGCTTCGAGCTCAAGGACTTCAAGACCGGCACCGTCCGGCTTGCACAGGCGGCCCGCGTACCTATCGTGCCGCTCGTCCTGTGGGGCACCCAGCGGATGTACACCAAGGACCACCCCCGCGACTTCTCGCGGGGAAAGACGTTGGCGATGACGGTCGGCGAGCCCATCAACGTGGCCGGAGGCAACGCCGTCGCCGAGACAGCCAGGCTGCGCGAGCGGATGAGCCAGCTGCTGGACCAGACGATCCGCGACTACCCCGACCACGAGGAGGGCGCCTGGTGGGTGCCGCGAAGATACGGCGGTACGGCGCCGACACCCGAAGAGGCAAAGCGCCTCGACGCCGAGGAGAAGCGACGTCGGGCAGCGGCCCGCCGTGCCAACCGGCAGAGCCAGAGTCCTAGCGACGTGTAACTGAGCAGGATCTGCCATCGAGAGGACAGCGGCAGGCATGAGAGGCTAGCCGGGATGACACTGCTCGACACCCCTCTCGGCCGCCTCGACGGCTCGGCCGCGACGCTGGGGGAGCTCACCCGCGGACAGGTTGCTCTCGTCGTCAACGTGGCGTCCCGCTGTGGTCTCACTGCGCAGTACGCCACCTTGGAGCGGCTGCACCAGACATACGCCGAGCGCGGTTTCACCGTCGTCGGGGTTCCGTGCAACCAGTTCGGCGACCAGGAGCCAGGCACCGCGGCCGACATCGCGGAGTTCTGCGCGTCGACGTACGGCGTCACGTTCCCGATGGCCGCGAAGCTCGATGTCAACGGCCCGACGCGTCACCCGGTTTACGAAGGGCTCACCTCGACGGTTGACGCCGATGGGGCCGCCGGCGACGTCCAGTGGAACTTCGAGAAGTTCCTGCTCAACCCCGAGGGCACGGTCGTGGCGCGATACCGTCCGGGCGTCCGGCCCGACGATCCCGCGGTCACCACCGCCATCGAGACCGAGCTCGACTGACGGCTGGCACGCCTACCAGATGTGGACACGCTCCTCGGGGTCGAGCCACGGGCCGTCACCCGGCTGGGTGTCGAAGGCAGCATGGAACTCGTGTGCGGTCTGTGTCTGTGTCTGTGTCTGTCACGGCGTGGCCTTCTCGTGAGATCTCGTCGACGCGAGTGTATCCCCGCCGGCTCCGACACCACACGAGGTGTCGATGTGCC
>JACDHG010000033.1 GCA_013821195.1 Propionibacteriales bacterium | reverse complement strand
GGTGGAGGTCGGAGCTGGGTTGCGCTCCTCGGCCCAGGACGGGACGACGCGGTTCTTGCCACTGGACGTCGTCGTGTCCTTGGGGCTGAGCTTCGGCCCGGTCTGTTGGGGCGTTGACGTGGTCGCGCCAGGATCGTTGGGCGTCGTACTCGTCTCTTCGGGGCCGGTCGGGGTTGAGTCCGTGGGCCTGGGAATGGTCGGGATCGACGGGGTCGGCGTTGCGGTGCCCTCGGGAGGAAGTGCTGCGGCTACCAGCCGGAAGCGCAGCTGAGCTGTGGAGCCGATCGTCCGGGTGAGGTCGTTGTCCACCTCGCCGGGGATCTCGACGACGATGATGTCGCTGCCCTGCGTGGTCACCTCGGCTTCGGCGACACCGGCACCATTGACACGGGCGTTGATGATGCCGGCTGCCTCGGCGAGCTTGTCCTCGGTGATGGAACCACCGCCCGTCGCCTTGGCTTGCAGGGTGATGCGGGTGCCGCCCTGCAGGTCGAGGCCCAGCTTGGGTTTCCAGGAGCCGAGGGCCGCGGCAGCCGCGAACATCGCCACGATCACCAGCAGGAAGACGATCAGCGTGCGCCCGGGTCTCGACGTCCTCGTCGCCACGTCAGATCGTCCCTCGGCCGCTGTTGTTGTCGTCGTGCCCGTCTTGAGCCTCGGTGACGGTTTCCGTCTTGGGCGTGTGGTCGTCGTTCGAGGCTGCAGCGGTCTCAGCCGGGATGTCGGTGACGATCTTGCCGACGGCGCCCCGGTGGGCGGTGAGGACGACACCCGGCGCGACCTCGACATGCACGCTGTCACCATCGATGTTGACGACCCGCCCGAAGATGCCGCTCGTCAACATGATCCGGTCTCCCGCGGACAGCGCCTCCTGCAGGGTCGCTGCGTCACGCGCTCGCTTGCGAGCGGGGCGGATGAGGAGGACGTACGCGAGGACCACGAGGAGCACGATCGGCAGCAGGTTGGCCACATCGTCAGAATTCACCGGATGACTCCTTGACACGGTCCCGCTCGCGCAGGCGAGGGACCGTCACGACAACACGACAGAGCCGCCCGATCGGTGCCGACGGCCAAGAGCGGAGTCTACGTGGCGACCGGCGATATCCCCGAATGGGTGCGCCTGTGCGTGTCCGGATCGTTGCGAGGACGCTCGGCGGTCACTCGTCGAAGAGCGTGCCGGATCTGGAGCCGAAGTGTGCCCGCTGCGGGGCGACGAGGCCGAGGTGCTCCCAGGCCGCGGGGGTGGCAACGCGTCCACGCGGAGTGCGGGCGAGGTAACCCGATCGCACGAGGAAGGGCTCCGCCATCTCCTCGACCGTCTCCCGCTCCTCCCCGACTGCCACCGCCAGGGTGCTCAGTCCCACCGGCCCTCCCCCGAAGCGACGACAAAGCGCGTCGAGAACCCCCAGGTCGAGCCGGTCGAGTCCAAGCTCGTCGACCTCGAACAGCGCAAGCGCCGCGTGCGCCAGCGGCTGCGTGACGGCACCGTCGGCTCGGACCTGGGCAAAGTCACGAACCCGCCGCAGCAGCCGGTTGGCGATGCGGGGCGTCCCACGCGACCGGGAGGCGATCTCGGCAGCCCCGTCGCAGTCGACCGGCACGTGCAGCAGTCGGGCCGACCGCGTCACGATCTCCTGCAGCTCGTGGGTCTCGTAGAACTCGAGGTGACCGGTGTAGCCGAACCTGTCGCGCAAGGGCCCGGGCAGCAGCCCGGCGCGAGTCGTCGCTCCTACGAGGGTGAACGGCGGGATCGTCAGCGGGATCGCCGTGGCGCCGGGGCCCTTGCCGACGATGACGTCGACGCGGAAGTCCTCCATCGCCATGTAGAGCATCTCCTCCGCCGGCCGCGACATCCGGTGGATCTCGTCGAGGAACAGCACATCTCTCTCGTTGAGCCCGGAGAGGATCGCTGCCAGGTCGCCCGCATGTTGGATCGCGGGTCCGCTGGTGATGCGCAGCGGAGCCTCCATCTCGGCGGCGATGATGATCGCCATCGTCGTCTTGCCAAGGCCCGGCGGCCCGGACAGCAGCACATGGTCAGGAGCTCGGCCACGGCCGCGCGCTGCTTCGAGCACAAGTCCGAGCTGTTCGCGCACGCGCTCCTGACCGATGACCTCGTCGAGAGTGCCGGGGCGCAGGGCGGCTTCGACTGCCCGCTCGTCCCCTGCGGCGTCGGCGTCGACGAGCGCGCGTGGATCCTCGTACGACACCGGTCTCACGCCCTCGACAGTGACTGCAGCGCGGCACGGAGCAACTCGGCCACCGAAAGCGGGTCCCCGGCCGCCTGCGCGTCCTCGGCGACCGGCACCACCGTCTCGACGGCGTGCTCGGCCTCCTTGGTGGACCACCCCAGACCGAGCAGGCCAGCCCTCACCTGGTCGCGCCAGGCGTCGGCGGCCGAGAGCGTGCGTTGGCCCGGCTTGGTCGCCGGCCCCGTCGGCATACCGATCCGGTCCTTGAGCTCCAGCACGATGCGCTGGGCACCTTTGCGGCCGATGCCCGACACGGCGCACAGAGCCGTCAGGTCCTCGCTGGCGATCGCAGCGCGCAACTCGTCGGGGCCGTGCACCGCGAGCATCGCCTGAGCAAGCTTCGGCCCGACCCCACTGGCCGTCTGCAGCAGCTCGAACACACTGCGCTCGTCGTGGTCGGCGAATCCGAAGAGGGTCAAGGAGTCCTCACGCACCACCATCGACGTGGCGAGAGTCGCCTCGACTCCGACCCGGAGGCCGGCGAGGGTGCCGGGGGCACACATCATGAGGATGCCGACCCCTCCCACCTCGATCACTGCCGAGTCGACGTGGACGGCGGCAACCTGGCCGCGGACGAAAGCGATCAACGCCGGACTCCTCGCTGCGCTGCCACCGCTTCCATCAGCCGACGCTGCGAGCCGCCGCGCCAGATGTGGCACATGGCCAACGCCAGCGCGTCGGCAGCATCGGGAGTCGATGGGCTCTCGGCCAGCCGGAGCACGCGCGTGACCATCGCGCTCACCTGAGCCTTGTCGGCCCGGCCGCTGCCGGTCACGGCCGCCTTGACCTCACTCGGGGTGTGAAGGACGACGGGGATGCCGAGCCGGGCGGCGGCGGTGATCGCGACGCCCGCCGCCTGTGCGGTGCCCATCACGGTCTTGACGTTGTGCTGTGAGAAGACGCGCTCCACAGCGACGGCATCAGGATGGTACAGGTCGAGCCAGCGGCACACCTCGGCCTCGATGTGGACGAGACGGTCTCCTAGCCCCGCAGTCGCCGCGGTGCGGACGACCCCGGCGCCGACCGAGGTGAGCGGCTTGCCGACGTCACCGTCGACCACGCCTAGCCCGCACCGGGTCAGGCCGGGGTCGATCCCGAGTACGCGCACTGACGCTCCTTTGTCTTCTCGCCCACGCCGACCAGGAGCGGGGCGAACACGTGTTCGACTGGGGCAAATGTAGTCCTGCGGCACCGACAGTTCCAGCAGCGACGCGCCAACAGCCAGGCCCCGGCTTCTCCAGGTCTGCACCGCAAACCCCCTCTTTGCATCGCAGGTTTGCGATGTAGACAGCCCAAACGGACTGTTTACATCGCAAACGCGGAGGCGGCGACGACAAGGGCGGTCCGTTCTCAGTCGAGCTCGGCGAGAACCTCGTCGGGGATGTCGAAGTTGCCGAAGACGTCCTGCACGTCGTCGGATTCCTCCAGCGCCTCGATGAGCCGGAAGACCTTGGTGGCACCGTCCTTGTCGACGCCGACCGTCATCGTGGGGACGAACGACGCCTCGGCCGACTCGTAGTCGAGCCCGCCGTCCTGGAGGGCTGAGCGCACCGCCACCAGATCCGTCGGCTCGGAGATCACCTCGAACGACTCGCCGAGGTCGTTGACCTCCTCGGCACCCGCGTCGAGCACGGCGGCGAGGAGGTCGTCCTCGCCAACCTCGCCGCCGGCTTGGACCTTCGGGACGATCACGACACCCTTGCGGTTGAACATGTAGGAGACCGAGCCGGGCTCGGCCATCGACCCGCCGTTGCGGCTCATCGCGGTGCGGACGTCACCCGCAGCCCGGTTCCGGTTGTCGGTGAGGCACTCGATGAGGAGCGCCACCCCCCCGGGCGCATAGCCCTCGTACCTGATCGTCTGCCAGTCGGCGCCACCCGCCTCTACGCCGGATCCACGCTTCACGGCGCGGTCGATGTTGTCGTTGGGCACCGACGACCGCTTCGCCTTCTGGATGGCGTCGTAGAGCGTCGGGTTGCCGGCCAGGTCGCCTCCGCCGGTGCGGGCTGCAACCTCGATGGTCTTGATCAGCTTCGCGAAGAGCTTCCCGCGGCGCGCGTCGACGACGGCCTTCTTGTGCTTCGTGGTTGCCCATTTGGAGTGGCCAGACATTCGCGGTGGAGCTCCTTAGCTGCTGCGGACGAGATCGACGAAGTAACGGTGGATGCGATCGTCTCGAGTGATCTCGGGGTGGAAGGAGGTGGCCATGACGAGGCCCTGGCGCACGGCGACGATCCTACCCACGGCGGGCCCACTCGCGACCGTGGCGAGCACATCGACGCCCTCGCCCACCTTCTCGACCCAGGGGGCGCGGATCAGCAACGCGTGGAAGGGCGCGTCGAAGCCGACGAAGTCGACGTCGGACTCGAACGAGTCGACCTGGCGCCCGAACGCGTTTCGACGTACGACGACATCGAGCCCGCCCAGCGTCTCCTGGCCCTCGATGCCGGACTCGATCCGGTCGGCCAGCATGATCATCCCGGCGCAGGTGCCGAGCGACGGCATCCCGCCGGCCAGGCGCTTGCGGAGCGGCTCCAACAGGTCGAAGATCCCGGCCAGCTTGTACATCGTGGTGGACTCACCACCCGGCAGCACCAGGGCGTCGACTCGGGCCAGCTCGCTCGGTCGGCGCACCGGGAGCGCGGTCACTCCGGCGCCCTGCAGCATGCGCACGTGCTCCCGCACGTCGCCTTGGAGTGCGAAGACGCCGATGGTCGGTTGGGCGATCACCCGTATGCACGGAGGCGACGCTCCCAGCGGACCGAGACCTCGATCCGGCCCTCGTCGAAGTGGGCCGCCAGCCCGTGCTGCTCGAGAACGCCGATCACCTCCGTGAGGAGCCCGTCGGTCGGGCCGACGTTGGCGCTGTCGCCGTGCCAGACATTCACCTCGAGCATGCCGTGCTCGACCGCGTGCCAGACATCGGTATGGGTGAAGTACGCGATCCCCCGCGGCGGTCTCCCCTCCGTGGCCCGCGCCTGCAGCGCCTCGTTGGCCTCCCAGTGGTCGTCGCAGGCCTGCAGAACGACGATGTCGGACGCGGCGAGGTCCCCGAGCGCCGCCTGCAACCGGTCGAACTCCGTCACGGCCGGCCACGTGGACGACGCGGCGGCCAGCTCCTCGGACGCCGACGAGAGATAGCCGTCGGCCAGGCGCTGTGCCTCGGCGGCGTCCTTGACCTCGTCGAGCACCGCGGCACACACGTCGGCTCGGACCTGATGGGGAGAGTGGAACCCCGACCACACCTCCACCTTTGCGAACGTCCGCAGCTGGTCGAGCCGTGCTGCCTTGCCAGGACTTCCGATCGCCATCGGCGCGGCTCCGGCTACCAGCCGCGCTCAGCCAGCCGGTGCGGCTGTGGGATCTCGTCGACGCTGATGCCGACCATCGCCTCGCCCAGACCGCGCGACACCTTGGCGAGCACGTCCGGGTCGTCGTAGAACGTGGTGGCCTTGACGATGGCACCGGCGCGCTGCTCGGGGTTGTCTGACTTGAAGATGCCGGATCCGACGAACAAGCCTTCGGCACCGAGCTGCATCATCATCGCGGCGTCCGCTGGGGTTGCGATGCCACCCGCGGTGAACAGCACGACGGGAAGCTTGCCGGCCTCGGCGACCTCCTTCACCAGTGGGTACGGCGCCTGGAGCTCCTTCGCGGCCACGAAGAGCTCGTCCTCGGCCATCACGCTGAGGCGGCGGATCTCGGCACGGATCGCGCGCATGTGGGTCGTCGCGTTGGAGACGTCTCCGGTGCCCGCCTCGCCCTTGGAACGGATCATCGCGGCGCCCTCGGTGATCCGGCGAAGCGCCTCGCCGAGGTTGGTCGCTCCACAGACGAACGGCACTGTGAACTTCCACTTGTCGATGTGGTTCGCGTAGTCGGCGGGGGTGAGAACCTCCGACTCGTCGACGTAGTCGACACCGAGGCTCTGCAGGATCTGCGCCTCGACGAAGTGGCCGATCCGTGCCTTTGCCATCACCGGGATCGAGACCGCCTCGATGATGGAGTCGACCATGTCTGGGTCGCTCATCCGGGAGACACCGCCCTGAGCGCGGATGTCGGCGGGGACCCGCTCGAGCGCCATCACCGCGACCGCGCCGGCCGCCTCGGCGATCTTGGCCTGGTCGGCGGTGACGACGTCCATGATGACGCCGCCCTTGAGCATCTCCGCCATCCCCCGCTTGATCATGGCGGTGCCAGTCACCGGGTGGCTGCTGCTGGAGGGCTGGTCGTGGTTCACAATGCACCTTCGTCGAAGAGGGCTGGGGCACCGCCAGTCTACGGCGAAGCCGGCCGCCGACTCCAACTCGCGACGTGTCGTGCCCCGACTCAGGGCGCCCGGTCGTCGAACGCGGCCATCGACGGCGCTTTCGCATGGCCCGCGAGATGGAACCAGCTCACCCGGCGACGGCTCCGCAACGCCAAGGTGGAGGCCACGACGTCGTTGTGGATGCGCCGTGCCATCGTGAGCCGGCGCGCCGCGTCCGACAGCTGAGCCGCCTGCGGACCGTTCGTAGGGAGTTCGACGAGATGCAGGGCTGCCGTGAGGTCGGACTCGGCGAGCCACCGGTGGTCATCGGTCGACTCCTGCGCGGCCGAGGCCGCGTCTCCCACGAGCAGGGTGGAGGCAGGGTCACCGAGCACTCCGCTCAGGGACAGCTCCTGTGCGGCGACCGATCTGCGAATGGCAGCCTGATCCAACGTGGCCTTGGCCGCCTCGCAGCGCAGGTGCAGCTTGTCGAGGCGGTTCGCGGTCCACACCATCCAGATGCTGAGGACGAGCAACAGGATCACGACTGCCGTGACGACGACCGCTAGCAGCGGCAGGCCCCCCATCATCGATCCCTCCCCCACAGTCGGCCCGCCGGGAGGACCGTGTCGTAGACGGCCACGATGTCGTCCGTGACGCCTGACCAGTCGTATCTGAGCACAGCCGCGGCGGCTGAGTGTCGAAGCCTCTCGCGGATGGAGCTGTCCGACAGGAGGTCGCTCACGGCGCGCCCGCAGTCCGTCGAGTCCCCGGCCGCGAACAACACCCCGAGTTCTCCGTCCGCCAGCACACTGCGGAAGGCGGGCAGCGCGCTGGCCGCCACGGGGGCACCGGCCGCCATCGCCTCCACCAACACGATCCCAAAGCTCTCACCGCCGACCTGCGGGGCGACGTACACGGTTGCAGACGACAACAACCGGGCGCGGTCGACGTCGCTGAGCTGTCCGAGGACCTCGACCTGCCGACGCGCGTCGCCGGGGACGCCGGACAGGTCGACCTCGCCGTGTCCGGCCACCAACAGGCGAGTCGTGGGATGCCGCTCCAGGATCGGCGGGAACGCCTGGAGCAGCACATCGAGGCCCTTCCGAGGCTCGTCGGTGCGCCCGAGGAAGACGATCGTGGGTCCCGGCTGCTGCCACCGGACACGGGGCTGCGCTTGGGAGAAGTCGGCACAGAACAGGCCGTTGGGGATCACCACCGGGTCCCCACCAAGGTGTTCCACCAGCGTCGAGCGGGCGGACTCCGAGACGGCGATGCGTGCCGAGATCTTCTCGATCGTGGGTCGTAGCACGGCGGCGAGTGAGGACATGGTGCGCGATCGGAGGTGTGCCGAGTGGAACGTCGCGACCACCGGCACCTCGGCTGCCCACAGGGCGACGAGCGACACGCTCGGGCTCACCGGCTCATGCACGTGCAGTACGTCGAAGCCGCCGTCCCGTAGCCACTTGGCCGTCCGTGCAGCGACTCGCGGTCCGAACGCGACCCTCGCCACCGAGCCGTTGTAGCGCACCGGCACGGCTCGGCCGACGACGGTGACATGCGGCGGATGCTCGACGTCCTCATCGCCAGGGGCGAGGACACCGACGTCGTGACCGCGACCGGTCAACACCTGGGCCAGGTCACTGACGTGGTTCTGCACACCACCTGGCACGTCAAGGGAGTACGGACAGACGAGCCCGACCCTCACCGGGGCCTCGAGGCGGTGTCGGCGCTGAAGACCGGCTGCAGCATGTGCCAGTCCTGGGGAGCCCGGCGGATCGCGGCACTGAAGAAGTCAGCGGTCTCCTGCGTCATCGTCCGGACGCCTTCCTTGCCGGGTTGGACGTCGATGACGGACCCGAAGTCCAGACGCAGCAGGGGCCCGCGGTACTCCGACGTCAGGGCGACCAGCGGAGCACCCGTCATTCGTGCCAACGCGGCAGGTCCGGTGGGCATCCGTGCCGCCTCCCCGAGCAGCTCGACCTCCACCCCGGACTTGGAGAGGTCGCGGTCGGCGACCAGACAGACCAGCCGGCCCCGGCGCAGGGCGCCCCGCAGCTCGGTGAGGGGGTTGGTACCCCCCGTCAGCGGTTTGACCTCCATGCCCAGCGTGGTGCGGTAGGACACGAAAGCGTCGTACAGCCGCTCGGGTCGCAGTCGCTCTGCGACCGTCGTCACCGGCATGCCGGTCAGGCAAGCCCAGGCACCTGCAAGATCCCAGTTGCCCATGTGGGGAAGGGCGATGATCCCTCCACCGCCTTCTTCGAAGCGCCGCCGGAACTGCTCCTCGTTCGATGTGACCACGGTGTCCACAATCCGCTGGTGGCTCCACGACGGGAGCAGGAACGCCTCGTGCCAGTAGCGGAAGTAGGACCTCATGGCTCGTCGGGACAGCTCCCGCAGCTCCACCTCGGAGCTGCCCGGCACGGCACGCAGGAGATTCGACTCGAGCTGACGCACCGCCGCCCCACGCTGCCTCCACAGCCGGTCTGCGGCGCTCTCCAGCACCCGCTCCGCAGCGGTTGCCGGTGCGTGCCGGGTGGTCGCCCAGGCGAGCCGGAAGGCGCACTCGAGGAGGCGGTCGCGAGGGTTCATCGGTGCTTCATCGAGGCTCCGCCGGGTCGGACAAGGCTTGCCGACGTACGAGGACTATTCGCTGCACGACGGTGATCGTGCTGGCCACCGCGAGCGCCCACAACGTGACGGTCAGCAGGACCGGGAGGTCGAAGAGGTCCGACAGGCCGGTCATGGCGAGGACGGCCACCAGCCGGTCGGCGCGCTCGGCGATGCCGCCCTTCGCTTGCATTCCGAGGCTCTCGGCCTTGGCGCGGGCGTACGACGTCACCGACCCCATCACGAGAGCCCAGAGCGCCACATAGGCGAGCAGATCGTCGTCGCCGGCGCCGAAGAACCAGACGGCGAGCCCGGCGAAGATCGCCGCGTCTCCGATGCGGTCCAGCGTGGAGTCGAGGAACGCTCCCCACCTCGACGATGTCCCGAGCGTGCGCGCCATGTACCCGTCGATGAGGTCGGAGAACACGAACGCCGTCACCACCAGGACCCCGACGAACAGTTGCCCCCGGGGGAAGAAGCCCAGGGCCCCCGCCACCACGCCGACGGTCCCCACGATCGTCACCGTGTCAGGCGAGACACCCCACTTCATCAACACGTGCGAGATGGGTCTGAAGAGGTTGGTCCAGAAGTGGCGAAAACGCTCGAGCATCGACGAGGTCGCGCCTTCCTCACACGGGAACGGCCAAGTGGCCAACGGTTGCGACGATGCTACACAGCAGACGACTCCTCCCGTCGCCGTCGAGCCTTGTGCCGGCGGCATCGATGCGTGAGGGTGGACTCCAGAGTGGGGCTGCGTGCGAACGGCGAGGGAGTGAGCTTGTATGCCGGGTAGACGAGCTGGTGCGGGTGCAGCTCATGGTGGGGCGCACCAGCCCACCAACCCGGACTCGGTTCGCAACGTCGTGCTGGTCGGACCAGCCGGCAGTGGTAAGACGACCCTCGTCGAGGCCCTCTTGTCGGCCACCGGAGAGATCACCCGGATGGGCAGGGTCGAAGATGGCACCACGGTGTCGGACCACGATGAGGAAGAGGCCCGTCAGAAGAGGTCGATCGGGCTCAGCCTCGCCCCGACCGTGGTCGACGGGATCAAGGTAAACCTGCTCGACACCCCCGGTTACGCGGATTTCGTCGGTGACCGGCGAGCCGGTTTGCGTGCCGCCGACTGCGCCCTGTTCGTCGTGTCTGCAAACGAGGGCATCGACGGAGCGACCAAGACCCTGTGGCAGGAGTGTGAGTCGGTCTCGATGCCCCGTTGCGTCGTGGTCAGCAAGCTGAACCACCAACGAGCCGACTACTCCACCGTGCTCGCGCAGGCGCAGCAGACGTTCGGGGACAAGGTTGTCCCGCTCTACGTGCCGGTCCCGCACCCCGGCTCTGACGTCAGCGACCTGGCGGCATTGCTGTCTCGGACCGTCTCCGACTACTCGTCCCTCGCGAGCTCGGGCCGCGAGGTCCGTGAGCCGACCGAGGAGGAGCGCCTGCTGCTCGAGGATCACCGCAGAACGCTCATCGAGGGTGTGATCGAGGAGTCCGAGGACGAGTCGCTCATGGACCGCTACCTGACTGGCGAGGAGATCGACGTCGACCTGTTGGTCGATGACCTCGAGACCGCCGTCGCGCGGGCATCCTTCTTCCCCCTTGTGCCCGTCTGCGCGCTGTCTGGTCTCGGGCTGGAAGAGCTGCTCGAGATCATCACCAAGGCCTTCCCTCCTCCGACCGAGCATGCACTCCCCGCGGTCTACACCACGGTGGGCAAGCAGGTCGACGGCCTCGAGTGCAATCCATCGGGGCCGTTGCTGGCAGAGGTCGTCAAGACGACATCGGACCCGTACGTCGGACGAGTCAGCCTCACCCGGGTGTTCTCCGGCACGATCCGCGCCGACGCCCTGGTCCATGTCTCGGGCCACTTCTCGCAGTTCTACGGCGACGACCGTGGCCATCCGGACCACGACGAGGACGAGAAGATCGGCGTCTTGTCGTCTCCGCTCGGCAAACAGCAGCGGCCGACCGACCGGTGCATCGCAGGGGATATCTGCGCGATCGCGAAGCTGTCCCACGCCGAGACGGGCGACACGCTCAGTAGCAAGGACGAGCCGTTCGTGATGCAACCGTGGGTGATGCCTGACCCGCTGCTCCCGATCGCCGTCGTGGCGCATGCGAAGGCCGACGAGGACAAGCTCGGGCAGGCGCTGCGACGCCTCGCGGCCGAGGATCCCACCGTCCGCGTCGAGCACAGTCCCGAGACTCGGCAACTCGTCTTGTGGTGCATGGGTGAGGCGCATGCCGGCGTACTCCTCGACAGGCTCCGTCGCCGCTACGGCGTCCAGGTGGACCAGACCGACGTGCGCGTCCCGTTGCGGGAGACGATCGCGGCTCCTTCGAGAGGTCGCGGTCGACACGTGAAGCAGAGCGGCGGACACGGCCAGTACGCCGTTTGCGAGATCGAGGTCGAGCCGCTGCCCACGGGCCGAGGCTTCGAGTTCGTCGACAAGGTGGTCGGCGGCGCCGTACCTCGGCAGTTCATTCCGAGCGTGGAGAGGGGGGTCCGCACCCAGCTCGACCGTGGCCTCTTCGCCGGCTACCCCGTCGTGGACATCAAGGTGACGCTTTTCGACGGCAAGTCGCACAGCGTCGACTCCAGCGACATGGCTTTCCAGACGGCCGGCGCGCTGGCCCTGCGTGAGGCAGCGAAGTCGGGGGGCGTCCAGCTCCTCGAGCCGATCGACGAGGTGGACGTGCTCATCGACGACGACTACGTGGGGACGGTCATGAGTGACCTGTCGACGCGGCGGGCTCGGATGCTGGGAACGGAGCCGACCCGCGGCGGGCGTACGCTCGTCAGGGCTGAGGCGCCGCAGCTCGAGCTCACCCGCTACGCCACCGAGCTTCGCTCGTTGAGTCATGGCACCGGCACGTTCACGCGGACGTTCCGGAGATACGACGCAGTGCCCGGCCATGTAGCCGAGAAGCTGACCGACGCTCATCCGTCCTGAGCCCGAGGAGCCACGCTTGGCGACACGTCTCGGAGCGACCGCCATCGTTGTGGCCGGCATTCTCGGACTGGTGACGGCGTGCAGCCAGGACCGCGACCCGACGGAGATACCAGGGATCACTCCACCGCTCATGCGAGGCAAACCTGTCCGCGTCGACGCCTGCGACCTCGTTCCCCCGGCGCAAGCCTCCGAGATCGCCTCGCAGCGGTTGTTCGTCGTGGGGATGCGGATCCAGCCGCCGCGGCTCGAGACGGTGCGTTGTGATCTCGGCCAGGAGTTCGGCATACCCCTGGTGAGCATCGAGCTGACGACCGACCCCATCGCGTACGCGGTGTTCGACGCCGCATACGGCCAGGCCGCCGGCGGGGACCCACAGCCGGTCCGCGGCATCGAGCGGCCGGCGATCTTGCGCACCGAAGGCGACCAACGCACGATCCGGACGTTCGTGCACGGTGCTGTCATCTCGGTGCAGACCAACGACGACGTCGCTCCTCTTCTCGCCCGCACAGCCATGGTCGAGCTGTCCCGGCTCGCTTTGCGCCGGTTGCCCAGTAACCCCGTGCTGCGAGAGGAGTTCGCGATCGACGAGTGCCGATCCGTGCCTGACGACATCGTCGACCTGGTCTTGGGTCGGCCGCCGGTTCTCGAGCTGGAGCTCGCCTCCCAAGGCTCGGTGCAGTGCTCGTGGGGAGGTCAGCCCGGCGCCGCGGTCGTCACGGTCAGCGATGATCCGGGCGCCGTACGCCGATTCGCAAGGCTGGCGCGAGCCGACGGCCACGTTCAGGTCGACGGCGTCGGGCCCGCCGACAGCGTGCGGGCCTGGTCGAGCACCGAGGATGCCGGCGACCTCATCGTGCTCTCAGCCGATCGCGTCCTCAGCATCGAGGTGACCCCGGCCGCCGGGTTCTCAGATCCCGACATCGCCACGACCCCCCCTGAGCTGGCGTTGGCGCGTGCTGCGGTCAGGACGCTGGGTTGATCGGAGGACGGGCGGCATGTCAGTCGTGCGTCGGCCAGGCCTCGGTCAGCAGGTCCCGGGTGTCACGCAGGAGCTGAGGCAGCACTCGGGTCTGCCCCACCACCGGCATGAAGTTGGTGTCGCCGCCCCAACGCGGGACCACATGCTGGTGCAGGTGGTCCGCGATGCCGGCACCCGCGACCGCGCCCTGGTTCATGCCGACGTTGAAACCGTGTGCCTGCGACGCCGTGCGGACTGCCGTCATGGCCTGTTGGGTGAGGGCGGCCAGCTCGACGACCTCGTCGACCGTCAGCTCGGTGTAGTCGGCCACGTGGCGATAGGGGCACACCATGAGATGCCCAGGATTGTACGGGTACAGGTTGAGCACGGCGAACGCGTGCTCCCCGCGTCGTACGACCAGGCCGTCCCCGTCTGGCAGGCCCGGGATGGCGCAGAAGGGGCAGTCACCTGCGTCCAAGGCCGCTGGCTTGCTCTCACCGAGGATGTAGGCAAGGCGGTGCGGGGTCCACAGCCGTCGGAATGGGTCAGGCGAGCCGGCGCCGGCTTGCGCCTCGAACTCCGTCATACCTGACGGCGACGCTCGACCGCGTCGACGATACGCGCGATCGCCTCCTTCACCGGGACACCGTTGTCCTGCTCGCCGCTACGGTAACGGAAGGACACGGCGCCATCCTCCACGTCACGGTCGCCGGCGATGAGCATGAACGGGACCTTCTGTAGCTGCGCGTTGCGGATCTTCTTCTGCATGCGGTCGTCAGAGCGGTCGACCTCGACCCTGATGCCGCCCTGTCGCAGCCGCGCCGCCACCTCGCAGAGGTGGTCGTCGTGTCGGTCGGCGATCGGGATCGCGGTGACCTGCACGGGCGCGAGCCAGGGCGGGAAGGCGCCGGCGTAATGCTCGGTGAGGACGCCGACGAATCGCTCGATCGACCCGAAGAGCGCCCGGTGGATCATGATGGGACGCTCGCGGGACCCGTCGGCAGCGGTGTACTCGAGCTCGAACCGCTCCGGCGAGTTGAAGTCCAGCTGGATAGTCGACATCTGCCAGGAACGACCGATCGCATCACGCGCCTGCACCGAGATCTTGGGACCGTAGAACGCCGCCCCGCCTGGGTCCGGGACGAGCTCCAGGCCCGACTCCTCGGCGACCCGCCCCAGGATGGCGGTGGCCTCGTCCCAGACCTCGTCGGAGCCGACGTACTTGACCGGGTCCTTGGTGGACAGCTCGAGGTAGAAGTCGTCGAGGCCGTAGTCCTCGAGGAGGCCGAGCACGAAGTGCAGCACCTGTTTGAGCTCGTCCTCGAGCCGCTCCCGAGTGGTGAAGATGTGAGCGTCGTCCTGGGTCATCCCCCGCACTCTGGTCAACCCGTGCACGACACCTGACTTCTCGTAGCGGTAGACCGAGCCGAACTCGAACAGCCGCATCGGCAGCTCGCGGTACGACCGTCCGCGGGACCTGAAGATGAGGCAGTGGAAGGGGCAGTTCATCGGTCTGAGGTAGTAGTCCTGGCCCGGCTTGGTGACTTCGCCCCGGTCGTCGCGCTCCTCGTCGACGTGCATGGCGGGGTACATCCCGTCGGCGTACCACTCGAGGTGTCCGGAGGTCTCGAAGAGTGCCGCCTTAGAGATGTGGGGGCTGTAGACGAACTCGTAGCCGTCCTCGACGTGGCGACGCCGCGAGTGGTCCTCCATCTCCTTGCGCAGGGCCCCGCCCTTGGGGTGGAAGACGGCAAGCCCGGAGCCGATCTCGTCGGGGAAGCTGAACAGGTCCAGGTCGGTGCCGATGCGTCGATGGTCGCGTTTCGCAGCCTCCTCGAGGCGACTCAGGTAAGCGTCGAGCTCGGCCTTGCTCTCCCACGCGGTGCCGTAGATGCGCTGCAGCGAGCTCTTGCTATCGTCGCCGCGCCAGTACGCCGCCGCCGAGCGCATCAGCTTGAACGCCGGGATGCGCTTGGTGGTGGGCAGGTGCGGGCCGCGACAGAGGTCCTTCCAGATCACCGATCCGTCCCGTTTGAGGTTGTCGTAGATGGTCAGCTCGTGCGCACCCACCTCGGCACTCGCGCCGTCGGCGGCATCCTCGGCTCCGGATCCCTTCAGGCCGATGAGCTCGAGCTTGTACGGCTCGTCAGCGAGCTCGGCACGGGCACCCGCTTCGGTGACGACGCGTCGGTCGAACCTCTGCCCTTCCTTGATGATCTTGCGCATCCTCGTCTCGACAGCGTCGAGGTCTGCGGGCTTGAAGGGCTCGGATACCTCGAAGTCGTAGTAGAAACCGTCAGCGATCGGCGGACCGATGCCAAGCTTGGTGCCTGGGTGGAGATCCTGGACCGCCTGTGCCATCACATGAGCCGTCGAGTGGCGCAGGATGTCGCGGCCGTCGGTCGAGCCGATGTCCACCGGCTCGACTCGATCGTTGTCGTCGAGCTCGTGGGACAGGTCGCGCAACTCGCCGCCGACCCGCGCTGCGATCACGTCGGGGTCGTCGGAGAACAGCTCCCACGCCTTCGTGCCCGTCGTCACGGTCCGCTCGACACGCTCGCTCGCGCCGACGACGGTGACTCTGAGCTCGGACACGGGACTCTCCTGTTCGATGAGCGCGGATGCCGTCGGACGACGCCGACAGGCTGACGCGTCGATCGTATCCAGCCAGCTCACGCAGCGTCGCGCCAGTTTGCGTCTGAGGGTGCTGATG
>JACDHG010000006.1 GCA_013821195.1 Propionibacteriales bacterium | reverse complement strand
CGTCACGACCGGGGAGCCGCCCAGCTCGCCCACCACCAGCAGACGCTCGTAACGGCCGGGGCCCAGCACCGCGTGACCGTTGGCCCACAGGCCGGTCAGGTCGAGGTCCGTATCAGGGACTCTGTGCATCTCCTGCGCGGCCACGTCGGCGAACTGGCCGGCGGTGAGCAGGTAGGCGCGCCCGTACGACGTACCCCTTCCCTCCGCGTCGTAGAAGGCGATGCCTCCACCCCACGTCGGGGACTCCCAGGCGAAGAACACACTGCCGCTCAGCGAGACCGGGGCGACAGCCGACGGCAGGCTCGTGTTGCGAGCACCGGGATAGTCGCGGCTGGCTCCCTCGGGACGACCGCCCTGGAGGTAGTGGTGGAACCGGCGGGCAGACATGTTGGAGCCGTAGCTGGCGTACCAGATGTGCTCCATCGAGTGCCTCCCGTCCTCGCGGCGCCGGCATGGGTAGCGTGGATGGTCACGTTACGGGTATCCACAGCACCCCTATCCACCTGCGAGGAGCTCGATGGCTGACGACACCGGGCGTGGTCGGTCCGGTTCTGATCACGTCACTGGCAGCGACACGGACTACCTCGGCGCCCGTGACCTCGCCTCGTGGCCGAGCAGGTGGGGAAGCGCTCTTGCAGACGGCACCGTCTCAGCTGCCGTCGGCATCCACCGCTACTTCGAGAGTCGCAGCATCCCGTACGTCGTCCTGCTCGTCACGGTCGTTGCCGGCGTCGTGGCCGCGGGCTTGTTGACGGCACTGAGCGCCGAGATCTACGACAACGTCGTCGACAGCGACGGCGTGGCAGGTCTCGACCGGCCGATCCTCGACCAGATGATCAGCTGGCGGTCTCCTGGCCGCAACGACGCCGTCACGGCTTACACCGACCTCGGCAGCACCGCGGTCATGCCGTTCGTCGCCGTAGCCGCCGCCGCGCTGCTTTGCTGGTGGTGGCGCACGTGGACGCCAGCATTGCTGATGGCGATCGCCGCCGGTGGCTCGCTGGCCATGACGGTCATCGGCAAGCAGTCGATCGACCGGGCCAGGCCGGCGAGATCGCTGGCGATACCGCCTTTCGAGACGTCGCCATCCTTCCCGTCAGGTCACGCACTGAACAGCTGGGTGATCCTGCTCCTCGTCGCCTACCTGATCTGTCTACGCCTGCGCGGTTGGTGGCCCCGGGTGGCCACGATCGTCACGGCCGTGCTGCTCGGACTCGCGATGGCTGTCAGTCGTGTCTATCTCGGCCACCACTGGCTGACCGACGTCCTCGTCGGCCTCACGCTGGGAAGCACCTGGCTGATCGTGTTGGTCACCGGGCACCGACTCGCAATCACCGTCAGGCGCCGTGAACAGCAGTCAGCCGCCCAAGCCGACCAGGCTGCCTGACGACCCCGGGCGCCGAGGCAGCGGGATGGGGTATGACGTACGGGACGGGCGTTCTCGGCGCGACGTTTGCCGCCACGTGTCGGAAGACGTACGGCATCGGCGTTCTCGGCGCGACGTGTGCCGCCAGATGTCGGAAGACGTACGGGACGACGCGGGTGGCGGCCCGAAGGACTCACGGCGTCACGCGGAGGGGTCGACGACGCGGCCGATGAAGAGCGGTGTCGACGTCTCCACGTCGTGGATGACGAACACGAACGCCGCGAGCACCGTTGCGGGACATGGCGAGCGCGACCGCGACCGAGTACGGCGACGACACCACGTTGCCGGGATCCGCCGCGAGTCGCTGGTGGAGATCGGCGGTGAACGACAGGACGGCGTCGACAGCCAGCGGCCTGTCCTTGACCGCACCCTCACGCCGAGTCTTGGCGGACCTGGCGAGGTCACCCGCCTGGCTGCGGGGCCGCCGCCGCGACCCCGCGTCCGAACCCTGCGCACATCCCGCCACGACCGGACTCGCCACGAGGGCCAGCACCCAGCCAGGTCAAGAAACTCAGGACATCACGACGGGAGTGCACGTCCGTAGGACGCCCGCCACCGCCAGGCAGTTCCCGGGTGGCTCACCCATCCCGGCTTCCTGGGCGTATGACGGCGGCCTTCCTGCAACCGCACCCGGCCAAGGATGCGACCGACCCGTGTCACCTGTCTGACTGTTCGCCCTCGTCCTCGACGGTGAGGTAGTCCCCCGTCGCCACCACGTCGGCCGCAGGGTCGATCGGCGGGGTAGCCGCTGCCGCTGCCGCCCCTTGGGCCGCGGCTTGGGCTTCGGCTTGAGCGTGGAGCTGCGCCGGGTCGGCATACGTGCCGTCCGGCTGCAGCGTCTTGAGGTCGACGATGGTGCCGGACGCGTCCTTGACGGTCGCGCTCTCCACGATGTGGGCGAGCGCCTTGCCGCGGCGCACCTCGGCAACGAACTCGGGGATGTGGCTGTGCTCCATCGCGTGCTGGACGAACTGCTCAGGAGTCTGGCCGGACTGCTGGGCGCGACGCAGCAAGTGCTGGGTCAGCTCGCTCTCGTCGACGCCGAGAGACTCGGCGGTGGCGATCTCGTCGAGCAAGAACTGGGCAGACTTCGCGTCTCGCACGCGCTTGTCGAGCTCGGCCGCGAACTCGTCCTCGGTCTGGCCCTCGGACTCCAAATAGTTGGGCATCGTCATGCCGGCATAGGCGAGCTGCTCGATGATCGAGTCGTGGCGCGACTTGACCTCCTCGCTGATCACGCCGTCGGGAAGCGGGATCTCGACCCGGGTCAGCAGGCTCTCGAGGACAGCGTCGCGCGCGGCCGCGGCCTGCTCCAGACGTGCCGTGCGCGTGAGCCGTTCGCGCACATCGGTCGTCAGCTCGTCGATCGAGTCGAACTCGGTCGCCTGCTGGGCGAAGTCGTCGTCGAGATCGGGGAGCTCCTGCTCCTTGACCGCCGTGACCTTGACGGTGACGTCGACCTCCTGGTCCTTGAACTCTCCACCGATCAGCGTCGAGCTGAACGTCTTCTCCTCGCCGGCGGACATGCCTTCGAGGGCCTCGTCGAGACCTTCGAGCATCGTGCCGCGCCCGACCTGGTAGCTCATGCCGGTGGCCTGGGCCTCCTCGATCGGCTCGCCGTCCTTGGCGGCCGACAGGTCGATCGTGACGAAGTCCGGGTCTGCGGCGGCCCGCTCGACCGGGGTGAGGGTGCCGAAGCGCTCGCGCAGGACGCCGATCTGCTCGTCGACCTCCTCGTCCCCGACCCTCAGGTCGTCGACCTCGACCTCGATGCCGTCGTACTCCGGAACAGTGATCTCGGGCTTGACGTCGAGCTCGGCGGTGAAGTTGAGGTCACTGCCGTCCTCGACCTCGGTGAGGTCCAGCTCCGGCGAGCTCAAGGGCTCGATGTTGTTGTCCTGGAGTGCCTGGAGGTACAGCTGCGGCAGCGCGTCCTGGACGGCCTCGTTGAGCACGACTCCGCGGCCGACCCGCTGGTCGATCACCATGGCGGGAACCTTGCCCTTGCGGAAACCTGGGATGTTGATCTGCTGGCCGATCTTCCTGTACGCCGCGTCGAGGCTCGGCTTGAGCTCCTCGAAGGGCACCTCGACGGTCAGCTTGACCCGCGTCGGGTTCAAGGTCTCGACGGCGCTCTTCACAGGTGTATCTCCTTGGCACTGGGGACGGGGCCGCGCCCATGCGTCAGCCACCCGGTATGAGGCAAGCCCTCAGCCTATCGGGGGCTTGCGCGGGCGGGAAATCGGCTGCTGGAGCAAACCGCCCCGAGCACGGGCCGACGGTGGCCGCGCTACCGTTGGCCCGGCACGCCGCCGGCCACACCCGGGTCTGGGCCGACGTCGAGGCGCTGCATGACCGGTCCGCCGACCTGACCCGGCTCGGGATCGACGAGATTTCCTAAAGCGCGGGCACCGGTACCTCACCGTCGTGGTGGACCACGACACGGGCGTCAGAATGTGGTAGTGGCTTTCGACCTGGTGGATCCGCGGCTTGCAGACTGCTTGCGGCTGGGTGTGAAGGCGCAGGATGCTTACATGAGGCGGGCATTCTTCGTCACACTGGCGATGTTGGCTGCCTGCACCTCGGCTCCGACGGAGGACGACGAGGACACCAAGGCCGCGTCCCCTGGAGCCACAGGCGCAAACACGGCGGCGGACGTGGCCGCGCTGCGGGGTCGGCCCTGGGTGGTTCCCCACCTGACGCCGAGTGCCGAGTGTCCAGTCACCCGCGCGAAGCATCGACCTGATCCTGACCTCGGCGACATCTGGGGAAACGGTTCCGTTGGACCGGTCGGGCTCGTTGACGGCGTGCTCGACTACGTCGCGCCCGACCGGACCGGGGTATGGAGGGATCGGGGATGGGGAGGGATGAAGGTTCTATGGGCCGTCGACCCGAAGGTCGCCGCGCCCGTTCTCGTGCGTGGTCGTCAGTTGGACGGGACCAACGAAGTCCGGTTCGAGGATCCAGCTCGGCCGGAGCTGGTGTTGGACCCATCGGAGGACGCGCTGCCGGGAGGTTGGCGTGACTATCCGAGCTACACCCGACTGCGCGCCCCTGGTTGCTACGCGTACCAAGTGGACACGACTGAAGGCACGTGGACCATCGTGTTCAGAGCAGATGGGCCGATCGTGTCCTAACACCGCCGATCAATTGGCCGCGAGTCTCACCGCCTGACGACCGCTGTGGCTTGGAACTGCGAGTCGATGCGGGTGGCGTGGTCAATCGCGAAGGGGCCACCCGACAAGCTCGGCTCCGTGAGACCAGCCATTCGATTCGCTGGTTTCGCTCACTCATGACAGCACCGGCTGCGCGTTCACACCACCCACGGATGCGTCAGGAGAGCCCCATTTCCACCGCGAAACACGTGGCAAGACGTATCCGGACGGGTGAGGGGCACCCAGTGTCCCTTGTTAGGGTTCGTCGTCATGGGCGTCGAGTCGGTGCGGGTGGTGTTCACCAAATGGGGCGGCGGTCAGCACTGGGAGTCGGTCGGTCGGGTGCTCGGTGAGGACGAGTGCGGGACCTGGGTCGGTGGCGTCAGGGGTCGGCGTCTCAGCAGACCCGGCCACGACGTCGTGCTCCCCTACGGCACGGCCATGCTGGTGCCTGCCGACTCGGGATTCGTGGCCTGCTTCAACGAGCCGCGCGATGGCGCTGACGCGGCAGGCTGCTCGACGTACGTCGACATCACCACCGTGCCGCAGTGGGGCAACGGGGCGGTGACGATGGTCGACCTCGACCTCGACGTGGTGCAGCGGTGGAGCGGTGAGGTGGAGGTGCACGACGAGGACGAGTTCGCCGAACACCAGGAGTCGCTCGGCTACCCCGAGGAGGTCGTGGCGCTGGCTGAGCGGTCGTGCGCCGACGTACGCCGGGCGGTGGAGGCGGGCGATGCACCCTTCGACGGTCGCGCCAACGCCTGGCTGGAGCGTCTGACCGAGCTCACCTGAGCTGAACCGACCGTCGGAGGCGCACCTGCCCCGGCCGGACACGCGCTGGTCCCCGAATCGGACCCCTTTCCGGGCCGAAACGCGTGCCAAGGCGTCTCTGGACGGTGAGTCTCTCGGTGCCGAGTAGTGGAGGTGAGGGTCGAGGGTGGGCGGTCGGGGCGACAGGACTCGAACCTGCGGTCTCCTGCTCCCAAAGCAGGCGCGCTAGCCACTACGCTACGCCCCGTTGTGACGCCCGATGAGTCTAGACGAGGACGTCCCTGTCGCCGTCATCCTGTCGGAACACAGCGCGCTGGCTCTGTCAGGACGTATGCCGGCGCATCCTGACCTCGGGGTGGGCGACGTCGTGGGAGACCCAGTCGGACGTGGCTCCGTCCACTCGCCACCTGCCTTTCACACCAGGCGCGGGCCGAGCTCGTTGTCCCGCAGCACCCCGACACCAAGGCCGCTGCGTACAGCTCGTGGGTTCGAGGGGGCATGGTGGGTGCTGGTGCCGTGCCCAAGAGACGCACGAGTCCACTGAGCCGTGCTCATCGCCCGCTTGACCAACCGCTCGACCGGTACGACCAGCTAGAGGCAATACATCTACTGGCTGCGCGGGTACCCGTGGACGACGGGCAGAAGTTCGTCGTTGTCGAGCCGGTCGCCCGGCGTCAGGGCGTCGAGGTACTGCTCGCCGAGGACGCCGACATCACGGTGGCCGTTGTAGCGGGCGTCACCCGGCATGAAGGCGGTGGTCATCGCGCGTCGCCGGCCCGGGGTCATGTTCGCCCCGGCTCCATGGATCGTGTGCCCGTTGTGGAATGAGCAGCCACCAGCAGGCAAGGGGACGGGGGTGGGCCGCGTGGCCGCCTCGGGGTGTGCGTCGAACACCGCCCCCAGGTCCGGTCCGAGATCGCCCATTGCGGTGAGCCTGAGGTCCTGGCTGCCCGCAACGAAGTACAGGCAGCCGTTCTCCAACGTCGAGTCGTCGAGCGCAACCCACAGGGTGCAGGCGTGGGGCGATGCAAAGCTCCACCACGGAATGTCGAGGTGGTATTGCGTCGGGGCGCCGTACGGCTCCTTGACCAATGCCTGATCCAGATAGAGCCTGACTGCGTCTACCTCCTCGAGGGCCGCCACCAGACAGCCGATCGCAGGATCTTCGACCAGCTGCTTCACTGCGACGCTCGTCCGGCGCAAGTGCATGCGCTGAGTGAACACCTTCTCGCTGTTCCTCCCGGACGACTCCCGATGGACATCCGCCACAGCCGCATCCACGACCGCACGCCAGTGCGCGAGCTCGTCAGGGGTCAGAAAGTCCGGCACGGACAGGAATCCGTTCGTGCGGTAGTCCGCGATCTCCTGCTCGGTGAAACTGTTGCGCATGGGTCCTCCAGGTCTCGTGTGTCCTTGTCCACGACGCTGCCACCACGACGTCCGAAGAACCATCGGCGGTTGGGCTAGATGCATTCGAGATCCTGCTGCAAGATGAATGGTGTGAGGCAGGAGACGCCGTACCCAGCCGGCATGGCCCTGCTCACCGGCCATGAGCGTCGAGACGTCAACTGGTGCTGGCGACCGCGCGGCACCTCGATCCCCTTGCTGATCCACACCCGAAGCGGCGAAGCCGTGGTGCGGGTCAACGACGTCGAGCACCCGCTCACGACCGGAGACACGGTTGTATGGGACGCTGGTGCGGCACAGGACTTCGGCTGCCGTCGCAGCACACGTCCGTGGGAGATCATCTGGGCACACTTTCCCCCGCGAAGCCACTGGTATGACTGGCTCACGTGGCCGACTCTCGGCCCGGGTGTGCGACGCATTCCCCTGCCACAGCCAGGGCTGCACGCACGCATAGACGCCGCGCTGCTCGACATGGACGTCTCCGCACACGGTGCGTCACCACGAACGGTCGACTTCGCACTGAACGCGCTCGAGCGCGCCCTGCTGTGGCTCGATGCCGCCAACCCCGCCCGTAGGCAGCTCGACGACCGCCTGCGCGAGGCCATCCTCTTCGTCGGACACCACCTCGATCGCCCGTTGAGCGTCGCTGCGATCGCCGATGCCGTGCAACTCTCACCCTCGCGGCTCAGTCACCTCTTCACCGAACAGATCGGGATCCCACCCGGCCGCTACGTAGAGCGGCGCAGGATCGAGCGCGCGCAAGCCCTGCTCGTGTCGAGCTCCCTTTCCATCGGCGCGATCGCGGCGACCACCGGATTCAGCAGTCAGTTCTACTTCGCCACCCGATTCAGGGCGGTGGTGAAGATGACCCCCCGCGACTGGCGGCAACGCACCGGCACGCAGCGCGACCTGATCGACTGACTGCGCCCCACGTCCTATCGCCGCACGAGCTCTCACAGTTGGTGTTCTCACGGGAAGGGTGTCGGTGCTGGTGCCGTGCCCAGCAGGCGCCGAGTGGTTTCGATGCCCCAGTCGTCGAGATCGGCGATCCGGTCGGAGACGGAGCGCAGTCCGCCGTACCGCTCGATCACCTCGGCCCACTCGTGACGAGCGGTGAACGACGGCCGAGCGACCAGGCAGTCGGCGTCGTTGACCCAGAATCTGCCGTGCTGCCATGCCCGGGCCTCGACGCAGGTCCGCCCGCGCAGCCTGCGCTGTTCGTCTCCGGTGTCGGCGGGATGGTACGTGTCGGGCGATACCCGCATCGCGTCGACCAAACCCACGCTGGGAAGGATCGGTGCTCCGCAGCCAAGCAGGTAAGGCCGTGCGCCCACCGCGTCTCGGATCAGTTCAAGGCCCGAGCGGTACGCCGCCACACCGGTCACATCCTCGAACCGGCTGCCGATAAGAGCCCCCGTGTACAGGAAGTCGAGCTTGAAGTAGTCGAAGCCTGCGTCGTGCAGTGCGCGGAACACCGTCCACAGGTGGCTGCGCGCGCCAGGATGGGTGAGGTCGAGCCCCAACAGGTCCTGTCCCCAGTTCTGCCCGGCCGCACCGACCAGCCAGTCCGGATGTTCGCGCGCCAGCACGCTGCGTGAGCCGACGGTGAACGGGGCGACCCAGATCCCCGCCCGCCGACCTGCGTCGTGAATTCGGCCCGCCAGTCCTGACAGTGACGAGAACCGGCCGGACAGCTCGAGCCAGTCGCCGACGCCGGCTTCCCAACCGTCGTCGATCTGTACGACGTCGACCGGCAACCGGAGTCGCCCTATCTCAGCGAGGTTCTCGACGACGTCGTACTCGGTGGCGTCTTCGAAGTAGTGATACCAGGAGCACCAGACCGTGGGCGCGGTGCGTGGTGCGTCGGCACCGAGCCGGGCAGCGCACGCGTCGCCGAACACCGCCAGCGCCACGCCGATTCCGTCCTCGACGAGATCGACGGTGACCGGGCCGTCCGCCTCGACGACGAGCCGGCCCCCGTGCAGCTCCGCGCGGATCGACGGCACCTCCTCGCGGGCGTCCCGAGCGGCGTACACCCTTGTCGGGCCGCCCGTCCCGGGGTCGATGACGAGGAGACCTTCTGCCTGGAATCCGCGTGGCGGGGCCGGCGTCTCTGGGCGGAAGCGCATCAGATGCTGCCAGTCCCGCTCTGGTCGCGGAGAGGTCTGACTGACCGAGTAGGTAGACGTGGGGCTCCAGCTCTGCCAGCCGTGCTCGTAGACTCTGCCACACTCGACCGACACGTCGACCTCGTCGATCGTCGAGTACGTCATCGGGCCTCCACCGCCGATCAGAGCTGGAGCCGGTTCATGGGCACTGCGGCACCGTGCTGCTCCGCCGACTCACGTGCAGCCAGCATCAACCGCAACGACGATGCGTTGTGCGCGGCAGAGTGGTAGGGCTCACGATTCTCTACGACTGCGCACATGAGCTCGCCCATCGCGCCTGCGAAGCCGTCGACGAACCACTCCCCGTCCAGCGTGTAGCGCGTCGACACGCCGTCTCGCTCCAGATCGAGGAAGTCGGACCCGACGAGGATTGACCCGCGGATCGTGCCCTCGGTGCCGTGGATCCAGAAGGGGCAGGCCGGTCTGCGGGTATTGACGTCTCCGGCGATCCGCACCAGTGCATCGGCGCCGTCGACACAGTGGATCTGCACGGTCGCCGCCCACGGGTTCTTGGCGGTGTGCGGTTGTCCCGGTGTGCGGTGGTCACGTGCCTGCACCGCCTCCACCTGATTGCCGGCGAGCCAGCATCGGGTGATATCGATCCAATGCATCAGGTAGTCGGCGATGAGCATGTGGGCCATCTCGTCGAAGTGGGTGCCTGCGATCGGGGGCAGCGGCTTGTCGTGCAGGTGCGTCACGCCGACGACCTTCCCGATGGCGCCAGCCTCCACGAGCAGCGTGGCGAGCCGCCACGCCGGTGCCCAGCGACCGTTCTGGTTCACCGCGATCCGGACCCCCCGCCGGTCGGCCTCGTCGAGCACGGGGGCCAGCGCGGCCAGGTCGGTCGTCAGCGGCTTCTGAGCAAGCACGTGCTTTCCTGCCGAGACGGCCGCAGCCAGCCACTCGAGTCGTCCCTCCGGGCGGGTCGCGACGTCCACGACCTGCACCTGCGGGTCGTCAAGGAGATCCTCAGCCGTGGCGAAGATGCGGCGTACGAAAGGAAATCGCTGCCGGACCGTAGCCGTCGTGGTGGGAGTACGGCTCCACACCCCGACCACGTCGAGGTCGTAGTCGCCGTAGGCGGGCAGATGCGCCTGTTGCGCGATCTCACCGCAGCCGAGAATGCCTATTCCGAGCCGTTCTCCCTGCGGGAACCTCGGTCGGTAGTCCGGCGCGTCCCGCCATCTGTGCTCGGGCACCCAGTCTCCATCCCTGTCGACCGCCGATCCAGCTGATCGATCCCACCTTGCGAGCGCACTCTACGACACGACCGATGACGTGCCGAAGACCGCCGACAGGTGCACCGTGGCGTCCCGCACGGGGCACGTGCCGCGTAGGCTCGACGGGTCCCGAACGCAGTCGACAGGCAGCCCATGCACAGCCTCACCGCCTACGGCCACTCGTGGGTTCAGGGTGCCGGCGCGAGCCGCCCGACACGTCGACTCGTCGACGTAGTCGCCCGGCGGCTCGGCTGCGCGCCGACCAACTTCGGCGTGGGCGGCACACTCAGCACCGACACCGCGGATCTGCTCTCTCGCGCGCCGCCGCCCGTGTCGCGGCTCTACTTGGTGGCGACGGGGCTCAACGATGCGCGGCTCTACGGTGCCTCGTCGACGGCACTGGACTCCTACGCCGCTGCGCTGCGGGCGATCTTCGGTGCTTTCAGCCATGCGCATCCGGCTGCCCTCACGGTCGCGGTGGAGCAACCGCATCTCGCGGACTACTCGCTGCACCCACCACACGACCGCGGCTCGAACGAGATCATCGACGCCTACAACCGGCGACTGCGTGCCGTCGTCAGCCACCTTCCAGGCGTCGTCCTGGCGAGCGTCGCCGGCTGGGACACAGGGACGATGCTGGCGGCGGACGCGGTCCACCCGAGCGACGAAGGGCACGCGCAGGTGGCGGGTGCGGTGCTGCGCGCGGTAGCAGACACGGCAGGTCCGCGGTGACTGCGCAACCGGCTGCATCCGCACTGCTCAGCCGTCGGCGGTCATGACCACGACCAGTCCCGTCCACGACTGCGGAACCGCGCCGAGACCACGGCCGGTCTCAGGATCCCAGTACTCCGCCATGCCGCTTCGCAACGCCGCTTCTCGAGAGCGCTCAGCAAGGGCTGCCGCCTCGTCGAACCGCTGCCAGCGCCGCAGCCCCAACCAGAGCAGGTAGTTCAGGTGTGGCCACGCGGCGCCCCGCCAGTACATCCGGGGGTCGTATGCCGGGTGACTCCGCGCGACGTTCGTCGGCCCGAACCTGGCACCGAAGCGGTGCGGAAGCTCCAGCTGCCGCAACGCCGCCGCGGCCCGCTCGGCGTCCGTCGTCACCAGCGCACCCATCACGCCGTCGCTGATGGGGGTCGCGTCGAGGTGACCACCACCGCCGACCAGTGCCAGGTCGGCCCACAGCTCCTGCTCATCGTCCCACAGGTGCTCGTCCATCGCGTTCGCGATGCGTTGCGCGCGTTCGGCCATCGCGCGGTCGTCGAGCACCCCCGCCAGCTCGGCCATGTTGAACGCCACGTAGGCGTTGAAGCCGGCGGGGCAGGCGACGAAGGTCGAGGACCAGTCGGCGGCCCCATCGTCGTGGAACGTGACGTCGTCCATGCGCCTCCTGTTCCACTCCGCCCGGGCCGCCCGGTCGTAGTCCTCGCGAGTCCTGCCAGGCGCTCCCCAGCCGTCCCAACGCGGCGAGTGGTCGTTCCCTGCCTCCCACGGGTGCACGACGTAGACGAGATCCTGTTCCGTACGGCGATGCGACCACAGCCAGTCCATCCCGCGCTTGGCACGGCGAAGGGTCTGCTCCGTCGGGGTGATGCCGTGGGCGGTGAGCACCTTGATCGCGTGGCCGAACATCGGCGGCTGCGCGAGCGACGACGTCGCTGCTATCGGCCCGAGCCAGGTGCCCGGGGCTGCCACTCCGTAGCGCATGTGCGGGACCAGCCCGTCAGGGAGCTGCCCCTGAAGCACGGCGTCGAGCTCACGCGATGCGCGCTCGTCAGCCAGGTGCGCCCACACGATCACGTGGAAGCAGGAGTCCCACAACCAAAGATGTGGGTAGGTCGCAGGATTCGGCAGGCAGAACCCGCGATCGCTGTCCCAGTGACTCTCGAGCAGTCCGAGCACCCGCATGCGCAGGTCGACTTCAGATCGACTATCGGCGTCCATGGCTGCTCCAGCACGTGGGGGGAAGGTATCGACCGTCTGCGGAGGAGGATAATGCAACCGGTGTCCCGCCCTGCCTATGAACCGAACCCCCGTTACGCCACTGTCGGTGGCATCGTGGCCGTCGGTTGGGACGAGCTGGTCGCCGAGTTGCCGGCACCACCCCTCGTCCTGGCGCTCGACGGACCCGCGCTGCTCGACTGGGATGGGGTCGTGGAGGCGCTGTGCCAGTCCTTGGCCGGGCGACGACTCGCCAGCCGGCGACTCGACCTGCGAGCCTGGTTCGCCCCGTGGCCAGAGATCGCACGAGCCACTGCATCACCCGCCCTGACGGAGGACCCCGACTTCGACCGGCTCGCGGGCGGCGACCTGGCACAGCTGTTTCACCGGCTTCCCACCACGACCCGACCGCCCACCGGCGTACTGGTGGCGTTCGGTCCGGCGGCTGCCCTGCTGAGCTCCGACGTCCTGTGGTACGTCGACCTGCCCAAGCGCTACGCCGAGGCGGAGGTCGTCGCCGGGCGCGGTCACAACCTCGGCCAGCAGGCCGGCGACGGCATCGCCACCACGAAGCGGTTGTTCTACATCGACTGGCCGCTGCTCGACCGGCATCGCGACGCGATCGCCCCCCAGGTCGCCCGCTGGGTGGACGTGCAGGACCCCACGCGCCCCACGTCGGTCGATGCGTCGACGTTTCGCCAGACCGTCCACGCGCTGGCTCGGCGACCGTTCCGGACCCGCCCCACGTTCAACACCACCCCCTGGGGTGGTCACTGGGCGCAGCGGCAGCTCGGCCTCAACCAGGACGCGCCCAACACCGCCCTGGGCTATGAGCTGATCGCTCCCGAGAGCGGCGTGCTCGTCGGCGACACCGATGCTGCGGTCGAGCTGCCCTTCCAGCTGGTCGTGGCGGCCCAGTCGCTGGAGCTCCTCGGTCCCGAGGTGCAGGCGGTATTCGGCACGTCCTTCCCCATCCGTCTCGACTACCTGGACACCGTCGACGGCGGTAACCTCTCCGTGCACTGCCACCCGCTGCCCGAAACCATGCAGGAGGTCTTCGGCTGGCCTTACCCACAGCACGAGTCCTACTACATGATGGTGGGAGGTCGGGACTGTCGCGTCTTCCTCGGCCTTCGAGGCGACGCAGACCTGGCGGAGTTCCGCCGCCGCGCCGAGCAGGCGGACGCACGCGGCGTGCCGCTCGAGATCGAGCGGTACGTGCAGGTCTTCGGGGCGGAGCCGCACCAGCTCTTCTGCGTACCAGCCGGAACACCGCACGGCAGCGGTGCGGGCAACGTCGTGCTCGAGATCAGCGCGACGCCATACCTGTACTCGTTGCGCTTCTACGACTGGCTTCGTCGCGATGCCGCCGACAGGCAACGTCCGGTGCACGTCGGGCACGCCTTCGACAACCTCGACCGGCGCCGCAGCGGTGCGTCGGTCCGGACGCAACTCGTGCAGGCACCGCGTACCCTGCGAGCCGGTGACGGTTGGCGAGAAGAGTTGCTCGGATCACTGCCAGAGATGTTCTTCGAAGTCCGCCGCCTCGTCCTGGGCACCAAGGACACGGTCGAAGACGACACGGCCGGCCGCTTCCACGTGCTCAACGTGGTGGAGGGTGACGGCGTGATGGTCGAGCCCGCCGAGGGGACAGCGCACGCGCTGACGTACGCCGAAACGTTGGTCGTCCCCGCGGCCGTGGGGGCGTACCGGGTACGAAAGGTCGGCGACCGGCGCGTTCGCGTGGTGAAGGCACTGGTCCGCTGATGGGCACACGGCAGGTTCCGGTGCTCGAGATCGGCGGTACGCACGTCACGGCCGCCTTGGTGGACACGAGGGCCTGGTGCCCCGTCGACGGTGCTGTCGCTCAGCACCCACTGGACGCCCACGGGACAGCCGACGAGCTCGTCACGGCGATGGTCGACGCCGCAGCCTCGCTACCGCCGACCAGCGGGGAGCCCTGGGGGGTCGCGATCCCGGGCCCGTTCGACTACGCGCGAGGGGTCGCTGAGTTCAACGGCGTGGACAAGTTCGACGCACTGCGGGGACTCGACCTGGGGGACATCCTGCGCCGATCCCTCACCGGGGGGACGGGTCGCGTCTACTTCGTCAACGACGCCGAAGCCTTCGCCGTCGGCGAATGGGTCGCTGGGGCGGCACGCGGGCACAGCCGCTCCATCGGGGTCACCCTTGGAACAGGCATCGGCTCCGCCTTCCTCATCGAGGGCGTGGCGCAGCGCCGCGGTCCGGGTGTTCCGCCGCAGGGTCGGCTCGACCTGCTGGAGATCGCTGGGCACCCCTTGGAGGACTTGGTCTCGCGTCGAGCCATCCGTGCGGGCTACGCAGCCCTGACAGGTTCCGTAGGTTCGGGGCAGCTCGACGTACGCGATATCGCCGCCCGTGCCCGGGACGGCGACGGCGCCGCCTCCGTCGCCATGGACGAGCCGCTGGAGGCGCTAGGACGCGTCCTGGCGCCCAGAGCGTTGGACTTCGGGGCGAGCATCCTGGTGGTCGGTGGGTCCATCGCGTTGGGGTGGGACGTCGTGAGCCGCCCGCTGTGCCGGGGGATGTCGCACGTCAGGCCGGGGTGGCCGGGTTCGCTGCGGGTCGCATCCGCGCGTCGGTCCGAGGATGCAGCGCTGCTGGGCGCGGCGCGACACGCGGTACAGCGCGCTTCCAGCGACCCGTCTCGCTGACGCACGAGGCCATCCGCTCAACCCGGCGCGGCCGAAAAGCTCAAGACGACCTGCAACGCCTCTGCGGGGTTGTCGGCGAGGATTGCGAACGCGGGCGCAACCTCGCTGGCATCCACCACGTGGGTGATCAGCGGCGCGACGTCGACGACTCCGGCCGCGAGCTGCCCCATGAACACCGAGACGAGCCGTCCCTGGCTCCATCGCGGTCCGAGCGACGCCGGGGTCCCGCCGATCTGGCTGGCGACGATGCGCACCTGGTTGTGGTGGAACTCCTCCCCTAGCCGCAGACCCTGGCCGTCGCCCTGATAGAAGCCGGCTGCCACCACAAGGCCGTCGGCGACAACACACCGCACCGCCTCGTGGAGGGCGCGGTAGCTGCCGCTGAGCTCGATCGCGGCGTCGACGCCGACATCGCCCGTCAGGCCTCGGACCGCCTCACCCGCCCCGGCTGGCGTGTCTGCGCGTACGACGCCAGCGGCGCCGAGTCGAAGCGCCAGCTGGAGTCGGTTCTCCAGCGCGTCGACGACGATGACACGACCACCGCTGAGCCGGGCAAGCTGCCCCGCGAGCAGGCCGATCACTCCTTGTCCGAACACCGCGATGTGCTCGCCCAGGTGAGGCTCGGCCGCCAGCACCGCGTTGAGCGCGACCGCGCCGACCCGGGCGAACACCCCGTGCACCGGCTCCACTCCGCCGGGCAGCTTCTGCATCGTGAGCGCACCGGCGCGGACCACGGCGTCACTGCGATGCCCCCAGACGCCGTACACCAGCTCCCCCGGCATCAGGCCGGTGACGTCATCGGCCACCTCGACGATCTCGCCCACCTCGGAGTAGCCCCAGCCGATAACCGGATAGGTGAAGGTCGGCTCTCCTGCGGTGAAGAGCCGGCGGTCAGAGTCCCACGACTTGGTCAGGTAGGGGTTGGACCCTTGGTAGGCGGTCAGCTCGGTGCCGGTCGAGATCCCCGAGTACCAGGTGCGCACCCGCGCGTGTCCCGAGGTCAGAGCCTGGGGCGGACAGTCGACGAGCTCGACGACGCCGGGTCGGGAGAACTGCACGATCTGCGGCACCTGATCTCTCCTCGTGGCCTGTGGCCTCAGCCCTTCTCTGCTCCGGCCGTGAGCCCTTCGGTGAGCAAGCGCTCGGCCGCGAAGAAGATCACGATGATCGGCACGGTGAGGATGACGGAGCCGGCCATCAGCACGGTGGTCGGGATCTCGATGCTGCCGGCCAGCTGGGAGAGCCCCAGGGACACCGTCCACTTGTCGCGGTCCTCGACGAGAAACAACAGGGCGAAGAGGAACTCGTTCCACGCGATCATGAAGACGAACAGGCCGTTGGCCACGATCGCCGGCATCGCCAACGGCAGGCTGATCCGCCACATGATGCTCAGCCGGCCGCAGCCGTCGAGCGCAGCGGACTCCTCGAGGCTGACCGGGATAGTGTCGAAGTAGTTGCGCAGCATGTAGATCGAGACCGCCACGATCTGAGAGACATAGACGATCAGCAGCCCGACCAGCGTGCCGCGCTGCCCGATGCGCGTGAACGCGACGAACAGCGGGACCGCTAGCAGGATGCTCGGAAACAGGTACACGGACAGGAAGAGTGCGCTGACCTGCCTCCGGCCGAAGAACTCCAACCGGCTCACGGCATAGGCGCCCGGGAGTGCGACCAGCAGGGTGAGCGCCACCGTGCCGAAGGCGACCAGGGCGCTGTTGCGCATGAAGACGAGGAACCCCTGCCCACCGGAGTCCGGTGAGGAGAGCACGCTGGTGTAGGTGTCGAAATTCAGCTCCGACAGGGAGACCCACAGCGCACCAGGGTCTAGGATCACCTCGTCCAGCGCCCGAATCGAGAGCAGCCCCATGTAGTAGAAGGGGAACAACGTCACCAGCAGGAGCCCGGCGATGACGACCCAGCGCAGTATCCCGAAGACACGGTTCTCCACCGCGTCTCGGGACCACTGCCGGTCCGGCGGAACGTCTCGTGGCTCCTGCACCGTGTGTTCCCGCATCTCGGTCGCCATCAGGTCTTCTCCTCCTGTGGGGCGAAACGCTTCAGGTAGATGCCCACGAGCACGGCGAGGATCGCTGCCAGGACGAGGGCCTGGGCCGAGGCCAGCCCGATGTTCCCGGTCGCGGTGAGGTAGTTGAACACCCGAACGCTGACGACCTCGGTGCCTGCTCCGCCGCCGGTGAGCAGGTAGATGTCGTCGAAGCTGTTGAACGTCCAGATGAAGCGCAGGATCGACAGGACGGCGATGGTCGGCAGCAGCTGGGGCAGCAGCACGTAGCGGAAGCGCTGCAACGGCGTGGCACCGTCGACGCGGGCGGCCTCTTCGAGAGTCGCCGGGACCGCCTGGAGCCGCGCGGTCAGGAAGAGGAACGCGAACGGGAACGAGCGCCACGCCTCGAAGGCGATCACCGACAGCAGAGCGGTCGGGAGACTGAATTCGACGCCGAGGAGGGAGATCGGATTGCTCTGCTGGGTCAAGAATGCGATCGGCTCGTCCCAGCCGAGCAGTCGAGTGCCCCAGTGGTTGATGATCCCGAACTGGGGGTCGAGCATGGTTCGCCAGACGAACGTCGCCGCCACGACCGGAGCGACGTACGGAAGCAGCATCGCGGCCCGCACGAAGGTGCGTCCCGGAAACGTCCGGCGCACCGCCAGCGCGGCGATCAGCCCCAACACGATGGCAGAGCCGGTGCCGAGCACCGAGTACACGAGCGTCGTCAGCAGCGATCCCCCGAAACCCGACGCGGTGAGGACGGTCCGGAAGTTGTCGAGCGTGAAGTCGGTCCCGAACAGTCCGCTCGTCGCCAGGTTGAGCAGCGACAGAGGTCGGAACGCCAGCATCACGGTCCACAGGATCGGCAGCACCACCATGAAGATGACGATGACCAAGGTGGGAGAGATCAGCGTCAGGCCGGCTCGGGCGTCGCTGCGAGTCAGCGGCCCCCGAGACTTGCCACGAGATTCGTCCCTTGGTTCTGGCTCGGGTGTCGCTGCGTCCGCGGAGGCGGTGCCCGTACCGCCCACAGGGATGTGACTCACGGCAGGGACTCCTGGATCGACCGCACACTCTCCGCGGCGTCCTCGGCGGCTGTCTGGGCATCCACCTCCCCGCTGGCCAGCTCGGCCACGGCCTTGGGGACCGGGAGCTCACCCAAGATCGCGCCGACGAGGTCTCCTTGGCCCTGGACGATCCCCCAACGGTCGAAGGCCTCGGGCCCGGTGCGGAGCACCTCGAGCACCTCAGGGGGGTAGAAATCCGACAGCGGCGCCTTCGTGTCGACGCCCACCGGCAGGGTGTCCCATTTCTCGACGTACTCCTGTGCGTTGTCCTGGGTTCCCTCGCGGGCAGGGAACTTACCCTCGGGGGCGATCGCGATCCAGTCGACGTAGCCGTCGGCCATCAGGTACTCCACGAACTGTTGCGCTGAGTCACTGGAGGACCCGGTCGGGATGGCCCACGAGACCACCTCGCCGAACTGGGCCGGTTCCGCGCCGTCAGGGCCTTGCAGGGCGGTGACGAAACCGCTGTTCTCGGCAAGGAAGGCCGGGTCCTTGCGGCACTCGGGACAGCTGGGCAAGGCGTCGTCGCGTAGCCCCGCCATCTCGTCGAGTATGAACGTCGACCACACGATCATCGCGGCCTTACCCGCGAAATACTGTGCCCGCACCGTGTCGACGTCCTGGGCACCGGGGATGGAGTAGTCCGTGACGAGGTTGCCGTAGAAGTCGAAGGCACCGACGCACTCGCTGCTGTCAAGGACGACCTCGCCCGAGTCGTCCACCAACTCACAACCGTTGGCAAGGGCGATGTGCTCGAAGGTCTGCTGCGTGAACGAGTCCCCGGGTGCGGTTGGCCCGACGAAGCCGGCCACGTCACCGGTGTTGAGCTCCTGCGCGGCGGCGGCGATGTCGTCGTAGGTCTCCGGTGGCGCCAGGCCGGCCTGCTCGAACAGGTCCTTGCGGTAGATCAGCAGCTGGGACCAGATTTCGCTGGGTACCGACAGTTGCGTGTCGCCGTCGCTTGTCAGCGCCAGCGCTTCCTGCGAGAACGTGTCCTCTCCCAGCGACTCGACGACCGCTGCGGCGGACTCGGTGTCCAGCAGGTCGTTGGCCGCGAGCGTGCGCACCGATGCCAGCGACAGCGACCCGATGACGTCAGGCAGATCCCCGGCAGCCGCCGCCGAGGTCAGGGTCTGGGTGAACTGGTCCTCCGCGACCCCGACCAGATCGACCTCGATCCCGGTCTCCGCCGTGAACTTCTTGATGATCGCCTCGGTCGCCGCGACCCGGTCCGGCAGCGTGTCGGTCGTCCACACGGTGATGGAGTTGTCGTCGCCCGAGTCGCCTCCCCCACAGGCCGCTAACGCCAGCATGGCAAGGGCTGCAAGCCCGGTGGTAAGTCGTCTCGTACGCGGCATTGTGGGCTCCTCGGCTCGCTGAGTGGTGGCGTCTCCTCTACCCGGTGACCGGGCGGCAGGTGAGTGGGGGGTCGGGTTGCTAGTGAACTGCATCTTTACGCAGTTGACAAGACCTGATCTGCTTGTTGACAGGCTTAAATACGGCTGGTTGGCTCCTGGCATGTCCATGACCTCGGCGTCCGGGCCCGAGCGGGCTGCCCCCAGCGGTGGATGTCCGTCGGAGCGGGCATGACCAGCAACGTTCTGCGACCTCGCGAGCTGGCCTGCCGAGCGGCGTACGTCCTGCGAGGGAACAGCGCCGGAACGATGACGCGCGCCGCGCCCGACCTCTACCCGCACCAATGGAGCTGGGACGCGGCCTTCGTCGCCGTCGGACTCGCGCACGTCGACGTACGCCGTGCCTGCCTGGAGCTGGACACTCTTTTCGCTGGCCAGTGGCGGACCGGGATGCTGCCCCACATCGTCTTCGACCCCGCCGAGGAGGGGTATTTCCCGGGTCCTGACCGCTGGGCCTGCGCCGACCACACCGAGGATGCCCCTCGGGCGCCGCGCACCAGCGGAATCTGCCAGCCTCCGGTGCACGCGCTCGCCGTCGAGCGCATCGCTCAGGTCGCCGGACAGCGTGGCGGCGGCGCACAAGCCCAGGTGGCCGGGTGGCTGCCGAGCGCCTACACCCGGATGCTTGCGTGGCACCGGTACCTCGCAAGCCACCGTGACCCTACTGGCGTCGGCCTGCTCACCATCTACCACGGATGGGAGAGCGGCATGGACAACTCGCCCCGCTGGGACGCGGCGTACGCCGGAGTCGAGGTCGGCGACCTGCCTCCCTACCGTCGACGCGACACGACAGTCGTCGCCGACCTCTCGCAGCGTCCGACGCAGCAGGAGTACGACCGGTATCTGTGGATCGTCGAGGAGCTCAAGCGCGCGAACTTCGACGACGGCCGCATCCAGGAGACGGCCAGCTTCTTGACCACGGACGTCTTCATGTCCGCCGTGTTCGCGACCGCCAACGACGCCCTGGCTGGGCTGGCGCGTCGACTCGGCAAGTCAGAGGCAGACGAGCTCGCTGAGTACGCAGAACGCTTCCGCCGCGGTGTTGTCGCGACGGTCGACCCCGTCTCGGGTCTCGCCCTGGACACCGACCTACGCTCCGGTCTGCCGCTCGTCGCGGAGACGCTCGCCGGCTTCGCCCCGCTCATCTGCGGGGGTCTCTCCGAAGCGGCCGAGCAACAGATGACCCGGCTGCTCGAGTCGGCCAGATGGACAGGCCACCCCTCGCTCCGTCATCCGGTCCTGCCGACCACCAGTCCGGCATCGGCGGACTTCCGTGCCCGCGCCTACTGGCGCGGTCCCAGCTGGCCCGTCATCAACTGGTTCTTCGCCTTGGCTCTTTCGCGCCGCGGCTGCACCGACTGCGCCGACCGCCTGCGCGGGGCAACCCTCGCACAGCTCGGCGACGGGTCTCTCGCGGAGTACTACGAGCCGATCAGCGGTGAGGCACTGGGCAGTCTCGACCAGTCCTGGAGCGCTGCCGCGGCGCTGGACCTGTTACTCGCCCGTGACTGGAGCGACTGACGATGGTTGCTGCTCTACCCAAGCCAGGCGTATGACATGCCGACGAGCTTCTCAGAAGGGCGAACCGAAGATGTGGTCAGCCAGGCAGATTCCTACGAATGCGACCGGTGGTACGTGGGGGCGGGTGGGTGGCCCGAGCGCGGGTGGCTTGCTCGAGTTGATTCGCACGGGGCGTGCGCGCACGCGTCGGGATCTGCTGGAGATCACCGGCTTGTCTCGTTCCTCCGTCGCCGCTCGCGTCGGTCAGCTCGTCGGGGCCGGATACGTCAACGAGTCCGGCGTCGAGATGGCCGTCCGCGGCCGGCCCTCCACCGTCCTGGTCTTCAACGAAGGGCACGGCGTCGTGCTGGCGGCCGACCTCGGCGCCACCCACGCCCGCGCCGCCATATGCGACCTGGCTGGACGAACGCTGGGTGAGGTCGCGCGCGAACTCAGCATCAGCAACGGTCCAGCGGTGGTGCTGAGCTGGCTGGAGTCGAGCTGGCGCGACCTGCTCGCATCGCACGACATCACGCATCATCTGATTGTGGGGTTCGGCATCGGCGTCCCGGGACCGGTAGACGTCGCCACCGGTCGGCCCATCCGACCACCGATCATGCCCGGCTGGCACAACTATCCCGTCACGGAAAGGCTCGAACAGACGTTCGGGGTGCCCGGCGTGCTGGAGAACGACGCGAACCTGATGGCGTTGGGTGAGTTCCATTCCGGCCTGTCCTCCTGTCCGTCCCTCTTGTTCGTCAAGGTTTCCACCGGGATCGGGGCAGGCATGGTGGTGGACGGTCGGCTCGTGCGCGGCATCCATGGTGGCTCCGGCGACATCGGTCATGTCCGGCTGGCCAACCCGGAGTCCGGCCCGCTGTGCGCATGCGGTGCGCGTGGGTGCCTGGCCGCGTCGGCAAGCGGAGGGGCAATCGCGCGACGACTTCGCGAGCAGGGCCGTCCAGTGCACACCAGCCGAGAGGCCGTGCAGCTCGCGCACGACCGGGATCCGGCTGCCGTGGCGCTCGTCCGCGAGGCCGGCATACAGCTGGGAGGCGTGCTCGCCACGGCCGTCAGCCTGCTCAACCCCCAGGTTCTCGTGATCGGCGGCGATCTCGTGGAGCTGCAGGAGCACTTCATGGTCAGCCTCAAGGAGGTCCTCTACCAACGAACCCAGCCCTTGGCTACCAGGGACCTGCACGTCCGCACGAGCTCGCTTGGCGACCGGGCAGGCATCGTCGGAGCGGCCAACCTGGTCGTCGAGGAGGTGTTCTCCGCAGAGTCCGTCGACCGAACCCTGGCGGGCAAGCCCTGGTCTCTCAGCGGGACCTGAACGATCGGCCCACGCTCCGACGTGGCTGGCACTCGACGCTGGCGTCGTGGCACGATGTACGCCGCGTCATCTCGTCACGGCCAGGCACTCAGTCGAGGGCTTTGGACGGCGTACGCGGGTGTAGCTCAATGGTAGAGCCCCAGCCTTCCAAGCTGGCCATGCCGGTTCGATCCCGGTCACCCGCTCCAGTACTTCCGCAGCGCGCCTGAAATTGCGGCAATGCCGGCGCTCATAGAATCCTCCGTCAATGCGCGTTGCACCGCATCTGCAGCGCGCCTGAAGGAATCGCACGGCGCCGGGCCGGCTGCGAGGGGTTCCGGGGGTTTGCCGCTGCCCGGACACGGCGCTGGGGGCAGTCCGTGTCGATGATCGGGCGTATGCACACTCGGTTGACAAATCTGGGAAAGTATTGAGATGGTCCTATCAATACACTACTCTCAAAGGACTCGCGATGGCCAACGACTGGGGAGATGTCGAGCTAGACGCAAAGGGGATGCGGGCGCTGGCGCATCCGGTGAGGCTGGCGATTCTGGAACGACTGCGACACGACGGGCCGAACACCGCGACAGGACTGGCACCGCACGTGGGAGCCAGCCCATCCGTGACGAGCTGGCACCTGCGTCACCTGGCCGAGCACGGTCTCGTCGAGGACGCTCCTACCGACGGGCGGGGTCGGAAGCGGTGGTGGCAGGCCGTAGGTAGGGGGTTTCGCTTCGGGGCGGCTGAGGACCCCTCCGCGTACCGGGAACTCACGGAGGCGATTGAGCGCTCGGAGGGCGACATCGTGCAGCGGTGGCGCCAGGAGGTGCTGCCGACCCTGGACGGTGAGTGGGCCGCCGCCGCAGGCCGCTGGAACACGCGAATCGAGGCGACGCCGGAGGAGCTCCAGCAGATCGATGACGCCATCGAGACCCTGCTCACACCCTTCGTTCAGCGTCACAGCACCCCGGAGGACATCCCCTCCGGGGCGCGCAAGGTGCGAATCCTGCGCTACACCATGCCCGACGACGGCCCGGATTCGTGACCCCCGCCGCCGGACGCAGCAGCGGACCGTCCGCGGTCTGGCGCAACGCGCGGTTCCGGCTCTATTGGACGGGCCAGTCGATCTCCGAGGTCGGAGATCGAGTATCCGAGCTTGCCCTTCCCCTCGTTGCGGTGACCATCCTGGACGCCAGCCCTCTCGAGGTGGGTGCGTTGTTCGCAGCCATCTGGACTCCGAACCTGGTATCGCTGTTCGTGGGTACCTGGGTGGACCGACTGCCCAGCAAGCGGCGGATGCTGATCATCGCCAACCTGATCCAGGCCGCAGGCATCGTCTGTGTCCCGGTCGCCCACGTCGCTGGCGCACTGTCTATGCCAGTGCTCTACGGCGCGGCGATTATCGGTGGGCTCGGGGGCGTGTTGTTCCACACCGCCTATCCACCCTTCTTCGTGCACCTGGTCAACCGTGAACAGTACGTCGAAGCGAACTCACTGCTCTCGACCACACGATCGGCGTCCTACATCGCCGGCCCACCGATGGCCGGTGCCCTGATCCGTTTCCTCACGGCACCCGTCGCCCTCGTGGTCGATGCCTGCTCGTTCCTGCTGTCGGCACTCATGATCAGCCGAGTCACCGTCGATGAGCACCCCGCCGGCATCGCCCATCAGGAGACCTACCGCCGGCGGCTGAAGCTCGGGGTCAACTACCTGCGCCGGCACCCGTACCTGCGAGCGACTCTCACCTGCTCCACGACCCTGAACTTCTTCGCCCTGATGGTGCAAGCCGTCCTCGTCCTGTACGCCTCTCGAACCCTGGACCTCGGCGCCGGAAGCATCGGACTCGCGTTCGGAATCGGCGCCACCGGAGGCGTCGTCGGCGCAGCCATCGCCGGGCGGCTCGGCCGTTTCCTCGGTACCGGCCGCACCATCGCCACCGGGGCAATCCTGTCCGCCATCCCGTTCGCGCTCCTACCCCTCGCCGAAGGCGGACCCCTCCTCTACCGGGTCGGGATCATCGCAACAGCCGAGTTCATCTCCGGACTCGGCATCATGCTCTACGACATCAACAACAACAGCGTCCAAACCGCCGTGACAGACGACACGATGCGCTCCCGCGTCTCTGGCGCCTACGCAACCGTCAACTACGGAATCCGCCCCTTCGGAGCGTTCCTAGGAGGCTGGACCGCCGAACACATCGGAATCCCCTCAACGATCGTGATCGCTTCCATCGCCGGGGCCCTGGCATTCGCCTGGCTGCTCAAGTCTCCCGTTATCCGCACCTGCCGGGTAGACGACCTTCAAGCACACCCCGCGCACCTGTCGTAGCGCCGGCGTCAACCGTCCTCTCATGCTTGATATGTGGGTGATCTTCATGGACATTTCCACCAGCCGCTGTGGCTGCCTGTCGACCGTGCTAGGGGCTTTGAGATGTCCGTGTCTGATCTGTGTCTGATCCGTTCTCGTGGACCGTCCGGGGAGCCGCTCGTGCGGCTGGGCATGCCGCTGGTCGACGACTACCTGGAGTTCCTGGAGGTCGGTGCCGACCGAACACGGTGCTCGCTGCGGCCTATGACCTGAAGGTGTTCTTCACCGTCGTGGCGAAGGCACCGGCCGAGGTGCGGGCCACCGATGTGCTGGGTTTCATCACCGCCCAGCGCACCGGCCGAAGCAGCGAGCACGTGTTGCAACCGGTGAGCTTGGCCGATGCGGCGAGCGGGGTGGCGACCAGCACGGTGGCTCGCCGGTTGTCTACCATCTCGGGGTTTCGGCCATCTGCCAGTCCGCGGCGATGTGGCCGCGAAGGTCCTGACCCGGCTCCGCGAGGCCGGGATGGCGTTGGAGGCTGTGCCTGCCCAGGCCGGGCACGCCTCGATCGAGTCCACCCGGATCTACCTGCATCTGGCTGACGACTGGCTCGCCTCCCAGTACCGCAAAGGCCGCCGAGGTCCTCGACGCCCAGGTCTTCGCCGGTCACCCGATGGCGACGCCGAGCGCCGGGAGCATCCGGTGAGCGGGCCGTTGCTGCTGCCCCCATACCGTGCGTCTTCCGACACCCGGCGGCAGACGACGCGCTCGGAACGCCCATGCCGTGCGTCTTCCGACACCCGGCGGCAGACGACGCGCTCAGAACGCCAATACCGTACGTCTTCCGACACCCGGCGGCAGACGACGCGCTCGGTGGCCCAGGCGCCACCCCGTGGGGCGTATGCAACCCAGGCAGAAGGCCGGGAGGCGTAGGCTCTGGCACGACTCCCCCGGAAAGGAACCCGCCCATGAGCCACGACTCCAGCCGCGCACTGAACAGCGACGACCTCGAGCGCTTCACCAAGCAGTTCGCGTCGAACCCGGCGTACCGGCTGGCGCAGAACGCGGTCACCAACACGAGCCTCGAGGACGTCGCCCTCGACCGGTCCGTCGTCACCTCGATCGCCACGTCGATGTCGCACCACCTCGACGACTGGGAGGTGACCAACCAGAAGCAGAGTGGTCGCTGCTGGCTCTTCGCGGGGCTCAACCTGCTCAGGGCCGGTGCGGCCAACACGATGAGTGTCAAGGACTTCGAGTTCTCACAGAACTACCTGCTCTTCTGGGACAAGCTGGAGAAAGCCAACTTCTGGCTCGAGTCAGTCATCGAGACAGCCGACCGCGACGTCGACGACCGTACTGTCGCGCACCTGCTCGCCAACCCGGCAGAGGACGGCGGCCAGTGGAACATGTTCGTCGCGTTGGTCGCCAAGCACGGGCTCGTGCCCAAGCAGGCGATGCCCGAGACCCACTCCTCGTCGAAGACCTCGAGCCTGAACCGCTCGATCGGCCAGCTCCTGCGCCGTACCGCCCGTGACATCCGCACCCAAGCAGCGACCGGCGCGTCGCCCGACCGCCTGAGGGCGACGAAGCTCGAGGCGCTGGAGGTCGCGCACCGAATCCTCGCGATCCACCTCGGCGCACCGCCGTCGACCGTGCAGTGGCAGTGGAACGACAAGGACAAGGGCTTCCACCGTGACGACGAGATGAGCCCCCAGGACTTCGCGACCAGGTATGCCGGACTCGACCTCGAGGACTACGTCTGCATCGTCCACGATCCGCGCGCCTCAAGCGAGGTCGGTCGCACCTACACCGTCGAGCACCTCGGCAATGTCGTCGACGCGCCGCCGGTCGTCTACCTCAACGTCGAGATGTCACTGCTGCGCGAGCTCACCATGGCAGCGCTCGTCGACGGCGAGCCAGTGTGGTTCGGGTGCGACACAGGCAAGATGGCGAACGTGGAGCGCGGCTATTGGGACGAGCGTCTCTACGACTACGCCGGCGTGTACGACGCCGAACTGTCGATGGACAAGGCAGACCGCCTGCTGCACCACGACACGCTGATGACCCACGCCATGCTCTTCACCGGCGTCGATGTGACGGAGTCGAGCGCGGGCCGCAAGGTGCCGCGGCGCTGGCGGGTCGAGAACAGCTGGGGTGACGAGAAGGCAGACAAGGGCTTCTGGACGATGAACGACAGCTGGTTCGGCGAGCACGTCTTCGAGATCGCCGTACGTCGCTCGGCCCTCCCCGTCGACCTGCGACGAGCCCTTGACCTCAACCCGATCGTGCTCCCCGCGTGGGACCCGATGGGTGCCCTGGCCGACTGACCTGAGCCAGCTACACACGCTGCGGTGACCGCGGCGCGGCGCGGCGCTCACGGCGGTGCAGCAGCAGCAGCGCACGGTCGTCGCTCTCGGAGTCGATGCTCGACACGAGGCGGCTGGCGCCGTCGGTGAAGCCATCCTTGACAAGTCGGTCCGCCTCGCCAACGAGCTTGTCTATGCCGTAGGTGATGTCACGAGTCGGGGTTTCCACAAGGCCATCCGTGTACATCAACAAGACGTCGCCAGGGTGGAGTTGGCCCTGGTGGACCGTGTAGTCGGCATCGTCAAGGACCCCCAGGACCGGCCCCTCGGTCCAGTGCACCGACCAACGCCCAGAGCCCGCGTGGAGCTGCACCGCCGGTGGATGTCCCGCCGTCCGCAGCTCGAAGTCACCAGACGTCAGGTCCACCGCGACATGCACGGCGGTCGCGAAGCCCTCCCCCCACTCCTGACGCAGCAGGTACTCGTTGGCTGCGGGGAGGAACCTCGCAGGCGGCAGGGATCCGAGCAGTCCGCCGAAGGCGCCGGACAGCAGGAGCGCCCGAGTCCCGGCGTTGACACCCTTGCCGGACACGTCGACCACCAACAGCTCGAGCCGGCAGCCACGTTGCGTCTTCGCCGCGACGATGAAGTCCCCCGCGAACGACGCCCCACCGGCCGACCGCATCACCGCCTCGGTGTGCCAGTCCGGCGGCAGCTCCGGCAGCCTGCTCTGGGCAGCAAGCCTGTCCCGCAGGTCGATGAGCATGGACTCCCCGCGTGTCGACGCGACTCCGAGCCGCTCCCGGTTACGGGCTTGCCAGAGCACGATCGCGGCGAGGATCACGACAACCCCGACGGCCGCGAGACGCAGGTCGGTGAGGTCGCTGACCTGCGCGACCGACACCACCATGCAGAAGCCGACCACACCGAAGAGCACGACCATGTAGCTGATCGACAGCACACCCATCGACAACACGATGGGAATCGCATAGGCCGTCAGCGGCCACCAGTCCGAGAAGGCCGCCTGCCCGACCATCGCGAGCAGGGACATGGCTGACAGCAACGTGAGCCAAGTCGTCTCGGCCTGCTGCAGCGCCCAGCGCGCCGCGACTCTCCCCCGCCCGGTGACCCGCCGCCGCAACCCCGGCCCAGCGCGCGGGTGTAGGTGAGGCTCGGCCACGGCTCTGAGGGTAACGGCCTTCGGGTCGCGTAGTGGGCTGTCGGCAAAGTTCGCCAGTCCGTTCAGCGGCGACGCTGACACGTCGGGCACCAAAAGAGATTGCGCCCCTCCAGAACCCTCGTCCGGATGACTGCACCGCACAGATGGCAGGCCTGGCCGTGACGGCGGTAGACGTACACCTCACCACCGTGGTCATCGACACGCGCCTGCCTGCCCATCGCCTCAGGCTCGTGCTCCGGACGCACGGTGTCGATCCGACCTGTCTGGACGCCGTACTCCATCAGGTCCACGAGATCTGTCCACAGCGCGTTCCACCGTCGCTTCGACACCTTGTTCCCCGGTGTCAGTGGATGCAGCCGGGCCCGAAACAGCGTCTCTGCGCGGTAGACGTTTCCGACGCCGGCAAGGACCGACTGGTCCATGAGCAGGGCGCCTACGGGCTTGCGACTCCGGTTGATGCGCGCGAACGCCTTGCCCGGGTCGGCTTCGAGACGAAGCGGGTCGGGCCCCAGCGTGGCGAGAATCATCGCCACCGCCTCTTGAGTGATGAGCTCGCACGTCGTCGCGCCTCGCAGATCGGCGTACGCCGTCGGACCGACGATGCGCAGTCGCACCGCCCCGAGGGCTGGCGGCGGCTCTCCCTCGTCGATCGAGAAGACCCCGATGAGCCCGAGGTGCACATGGATGGTCGGACCGGTGTCGAACCGGATGAACAGGTGCTTGCCAGCTGACTCGGCCATCTCGAGCACGTGCCCGTCCACAAGGACGGCGTCGCTGAAGCGCCCCTGCGGGCTTGTCACCTCGACACGCTGGCCGGAGAAGGCCGCGCTGATATCCGCGGCCAACCGATAGAGGGTGTGCCCTTCTGGCATCGGTGCTTCAGATCTCGTCGCCGCCAGTGGTGCGGCGGGCAGTTGCCGGCAGCTCCGGGAGGCGACGGGTCTGCTCGTAGTCGGTCAGCATCGCGATCCGGCGCTCGTGACGCGCCTCGCGGGTGAACTCCGTGGACAAGAACACGTCGAGAAAGCCGATGACCTCCTCGGTGGAGTGCATGCGAGCACCGACCGACATCACATTCGCATCGTTGTGCAGCCGACCGAGCTCGACGGTCTCCCTCGACCAGGCCAGCACAGCCCGGACGCCTAACACCTTGTTCGCCGCGATCTGCTCACCGTTGCCGGAGCCACCGACGACGACCCCCCGACTGGCCGGCTCCGTCAGCACCGCCTCGGCAGCCCGCAGGCAGAACGGTGGGTAGTCGTCGACGGCGTCGAAGACGTACGGGCCGTGGTCAACCGGCTCGTGGCCTTTGGCGCGCAACCACACGGCGAGATGCTCCTTGAGCTCCCAGCCCGCGTGGTCTGAGCCGAGGTGAACGCGCATGACTGGAATCGTCTCAGGTCGCGGTGATGCCGTCGCGACGGGCTCGCTCAGTCGAACGTCGGCCCGACGCTGCGACTCCGCTTGAGCTCGTAGAAGCCCTCGACTCCGGCCACCAGACGAACCCCGTCCCACAGGCGGCCTGCCTCTTCCCCACGCGGGATAGGTGTGACGACGGGCCCGAAGAACGCGACTCCTTCGACAGCGATCACCGGTGTCCCGACCTCCATGCCGACCTGGTCCATGCCCGCGTGGTGCGACTTCTTGATCGCGCCGTCCCGCGAGTCGTCATCCATCGCTTCCGCGAGATCGGTAGGAAGCCCGGTCGCGACAAGAGCTTCCTCGATCGTCTCGCGCGACTTGTCGAGGCCCTGGTTGTGGAAGCGGGTGCCGAGCTCTGTGTAGAGGCGGTCGAGAACCTCGTCACCGTGTGCCTCGGCCGCCGCCTGACACACCCGCACCGGGCCCCAGTCGAGCTTCTTGCGGTAGTCCTCGTCGACGTCCTTGTCCTGGTTCAGGTAGGCCAGACACATCAGGTGGAAGTCAGTCGTGACGTCACGCACCTGCTCCACCTCCTTCATCCACCGCGAGGCGATCCACGCCCACGGGCAGGCCGGATCGAACCAGAAGTCAGCGGTGCTCGTGCGGTCGGGCATGTGTCCTCCTGGGTGGGTGCGTTCTCTCCCACTAGCAAGTGCTTCGGACGATTCCTCATTCCCAGAACCGCGTGACAAGATGACCGGATGCCAGGAATCAACCTCACCCGCGGCGAGGCCGGTGAGCGCGCCCGCATCCTCGATGTCGCCAGCTACGACATCAGCCTCGACCTCACGACCTCCGACACCACGTTCGGGTCGACGACCGTCGTCACGTTCTCCTGCTCGGAGCCGGGCGCCTCCTCCTTTGTAGACCTCGTAGGCGCGACGGTCCGCGAGATCACCCTGAACGGCCGGTCGATCGACCCCGCGGCGTACGTCGACAGCCGGATCGAGCTGACCGACCTCGGCTCTGACAACGAGCTGCGCGTCGCCGCCGACTGCACCTACAGCCGCACCGGTGAGGGACTGCACCGATTCGTCGACCCGGTCGACGACCGCGTCTACCTCTACACGCAGTTCGAGGTCCCGGACGCACGACGCGTCTACACGACGTTCGAGCAGCCTGACCTCAAGGCGACCTTCACCTTCGACGTGACGGCGCCGTCACACTGGCAAGTCGTCTCCAACTCACCGACACCGGAGCCGCAGGATCTCGGCCGCGGCACGTCCAGGTGGCACTTCGAGCCCACCAAGCCGATGTCGACCTACATCACCGCCGTCGTGGCAGGTGAGTACGCCGTCGTCCGCGACACGTACCGGGGCCAGCGTGGCGAGATCCCACTCGGCATCTTCCTGCGGCAGTCACTCGTCCCCCATCTCGACCACGACGACATCTTCGAGGTGACGAAGCAGGGCTTTGCGTACTTCGAGGGCGCCTTCGACATGGCCTACCCCTTCGGGAAGTACGACCAGCTCTTCGTGCCCGAGTACAACATGGGCGCCATGGAGAACGCCGGCTGCGTCACCTTCCGCGACGAGTACATCTACCGGAGTCGCCAGACGCAGGCCGCCTACCAGGGCCGCGCGAACACGATCCTCCACGAGATGGCGCACATGTGGTTCGGCGACCTGGTCACCATGAAGTGGTGGGATGACCTCTGGCTCAACGAGTCGTTCGCCGAGTGGGCGTCCCACGAGGCCTGCACTGACGCCACGAAGTACAGCGAGGCATGGACGAACTTCTGCAACGCCCGCAAGACCTGGGCCTACCGGCAGGACCAGCTGCCGTCCACCCACCCGGTCGCCGCGGACAACCACGACCTCGAGGCCGTCGAGGTCAACTTCGACGGGATCACGTATGCCAAAGGGGCGTCGGCGCTGCGCCAGCTCGTCGCCTGGGTCGGGCCCACGCACTTCCTCGACGGGTTGCGGACGTACTTCGACCGCCATGCCTACGGCAACAGCGAGTTGACCGACCTGCTCAAGGCGTTGGAGGAGACCTCCGGCCGAGAGCTTGGCTCCTGGACCAAGGAGTGGCTCCAGACCTCCGGCGTCAACACGCTCCGACCGGCGTTCGAGGTGGATGACAACGACTGCTTCACGTCGTTCACCGTGCAGCAGTCTGCGCATCCGGACTTCCCGACCCTGCGCCGTCACCGGCTCGCCGTCGGCCTCTATGACCTCACCGACGATGCCCTCGTCCGTCGGTCGAGCACCGAGATCGACGTGTCGGGGGAAGACACCCACGTCGACGAGCTCGTCGGCGCGAAGCGACCCGACCTCGTGCTCTTGAACGACGGCGACCTCACCTACGCGAAGGTGCGGCTCGACGAGCGCTCGCTCGCGACCCTCGTCGACCGCATCGACAAGTTCCAGGACTCCCTCGCCCGCGCCCTGGCGTGGGGCGCGGCCTGGGACATGACCCGCGACGCCGAGATGGGCGCCAGCGACTGGGTGTCGCTCGTGCTGCGCGGCATCGCCGTGGAGAGCGACCAGTTCGCCGTTCGGTCCCTGGTGGCCCGCACCGGCCAGGCCATCTCGCAGTACACCGCGCCAGCCAACCGGGCAGCCGTCGCTCTCCGCTGGGAGGCGGGGCTTGTCGACCTGCTCCGCGCAGCTCAGCCCGGAAGCGACGAGCAGCTGGCATTCACCCGCGGGCTGGCACGAGCGGCCCACAGCGACGCATCCCTCGACCTGCTCACCAGTCTGCTCGACGGCTCGCGACCCCTCGCTGGGCTCGTCGTCGACACGGACCTGCGCTGGCTGATCCTCACCGGCCTCGCTCGCGAGGCGCGCGCCGACGACGATGACATCGACAGTGAGCTCGACCGTGACAACACGATCTCCGGTCAGGAGTCGGCGGCCGCCGCCAGGGCAGCGATGCCGACGGCGGAAGCCAAGGAGCACGCGTGGTCGCAGGCGGTGGAGCGAGACGACATCGCGAACGAGACGATGCGCAGCATCGCGCTGAGCTTCAACCAGCCCGGACAGGAAGAGGTGCTGCGGCCGTACCTGGAGCGTTACCTCACCGCCGCCGAGTCGATCTGGGAGACCCGTGGGGTGCATCACGCCTCCACGGTGCTCAGCCATATGTTCCCCCGCGAGGTCGCTACCCAGGAGACGCTCGCCACGACTGACGCCTGGCTGGCCGCGAGCAAAGGAAATCCTGCGGCCCGTCGCCTCGTCTCGGAGGGTCGCGCCGACGTGGCCAGGGCGCTGGCCGCCCAGGCCTACGACGCGCCGGCCTGACGCCTCCCACCACGCCTGGCGGCCGGCAGAGCTGTCAGGGAGTGTCGGTATGCAGCAGCGTCGGCTTTCGCGCCAGGCCGGCCAACTGCTGCAGCCCGGCGACGAGGCCGCGAGTCAGGTCTCCGGTCGCGAAAGCCGACTGCATCGTCAGCGCGGCCAACGCCACCTGGCGGTTGTCGAGGTGGCTGCGGATGCGCGCACCCGTCACGATCTCGATGGTCCGAGCGGCCGGGTCCACCTGCACGAGGATGCTGTCGGCGGGTGCCTCCAGCTCTGCGTGGAGGGCCTCGGCATTCCGACGGGCATCGGGGTCGCACGCGCCGACGTACACAGAGAAGGCGTATCCCGAGACTCGATCCGCGTCACCGATCGCCTTGGTGATCTCCTGACGCTGCAGCGCCGTGAACGCCTCACCAGCGGGCACTTGCACCACCGGTATCGGCAGCAGGCGTCGACGGTCCCGATGTGATCTGACCGGGGGTGCTGTC
>JACDHG010000137.1 GCA_013821195.1 Propionibacteriales bacterium | reverse complement strand
TAGCGTTGAGCAATCGTGTCCTGCGCGATCCGAACCGTCTCAGCGTGGTGGAGAGGCCGCGTCGGTCCCGGCGGCACCAGACCTGTGCGGCGAGCCGTCGTCGACGAGGTGCTCGTAATCGGCGGCTTGCGACACATAGACGTGCCCGGCGGATTTGAGCCCGGTGGGCTGCTCGAGGGTCCCTGCGGCGATCCCGATCGTCTCTCGCTCCGGCGCGTCCCAGAACAGGCTTGCGCCGCAGAGCGAGCAGAAGCCCCGTCGCGGGCGCGGGCCGTCCCCGGTGACGGTGAACCACCGCACCGACTCGGGCGCGTTGACGGAGACGTCGTCGCGGCGTGCAGAGGTCATGGCGGCGGCATGGCCATGCCAGCGACGGCAGTCGGCGCAGTGACAGACGAGCACGTCGCGCAGCGGCCCTCGTACGACGTACGTGACCTCGCCGCACAGGCAGCCCCCCGAAGCCCGCACCTCAGCCGTCATCTCGAGAGAGTATCGGCCGCGGTCCTGGTGAGCACGGCAGGCATGAGCTGACCACGAGAGGCTTCAGCGCGTCGACAGTTGTCAGGTGTCGTGGAGCATGTGTCTGTGAGCCAAAGCCACCGGGTGCATATCGGACGTCTATCCGGCGTCGTAGCGAGGCGATCTACGGAAGACGCGAGGGGTTCGGCGACCGGTCAGTCGATCAGGTCGAAGGTGCAGGTGGGTCCGGTTGCCGACGTGAGTCTGGCGTCGCAGGTGACCAAGGCGGCGTCGAGACGTTCGGCCAACGCGATGTAGGCGGCGTCATAAGGTGTGACGTTGTCACGGAGCTGCCACATACGCTCCAGCAACGGCGGGAGTGGCATCCGTCGGATCGGGAAGCCCGCTAGATGAATGAGCGCTGCGGGGACGGCCCGGTCCAGGACCATGTTCCCGCGCGCCATCCCGCGCAGCGCGGAGACGATCTCGACATCGAGGTGGGCTGGTGCGAACAGCGCGTCGCCGGCCTTGAGGCGTTGGGCGACCATAATGTGACGGGAGTCGTCGGCGGCATAGAAGACGGCCAGTACCGAGGCAATCGACGACCGCCAAGCTCACGACGCCTCGCGCACCTCACGCACTGCCGCCACAGCGTCCTCGGTGGTGACCTGTGTCCCCCGAGGCGGTGGATACGCGGACACGTACTCAGCGACGCCGACCGACTGCGCCACCTCGGCTAGTCGATCAACGACGAACGCACTCAGCGACTGCCGATTGTTGTCTGCCGCTGCGACGAGAGCAGCGTAGACGTCATCAGGCACATCGCGCAGGTTCATCCGCTTCATGGTGCCACTATGGCACCACTGGGTTGGTGTGCGCCATAGGTGCACCCAGTGCGTCGGGCGGTAGGTCTATCTCAGCCGATGTTCGGGTGGGTGCGGCGATCGGGCTCCGTTCGGGGTGGCGGACGACCCCGTTCTACCTGCTTGCCTCATCTCGCGGGGATCGATGTTGGAGCGACCAAAGATGCCTCCTCCGTGAGTGTCCTTGTGCAACGCCTGTGTCTGCCAGAGAAGCAGTGCGGCAGATGTGCCGCTGGGGCTCGCGGGGCACCTGATAGGCAAAGTGGCGCAGGGGTTGCCCGCTCATCCACAGATGCGTCTTCGGGGGTAGCGGTACCACGATCGGCTTTGGCAAACTCCCGGACAAGTCGTCGCACCTGATGGGGGATGCGCATGAGTAGGACCGTTGTCGCCGGGTCTGCGGTCACCACCCCTGCCTTCGAGCTTCTCGACGCCGATGTGCGGGAGCAGGTGCGGCGCAGCGGGATCGACCCGCTCACCGACGTCGAGACCGTACGCCGCCTGGCGCAGTCCGCCGTACGCGCTCACGACGACCGGAGCCTGTCGGGGACCGTTCGGCCCGTCGAGGACCCGGAGCGGGTGGTGGCCGAGCTCATCGCCCGGGTGGCCGGTTTCGGTCCGTTGCAGCGCTACCTCGACGACCCCACGGTCGAGGAGGTGTGGATCAACGAGCCGGCCCGGGTGTTCGTGGCCCGTGACGGTCGACATGAGCTGACCACGACGATCCTCACCTCGGCCGAGGTGCGCGACCTGGTCGAGCGGATGCTCAAGACGTCGGGGAGGCGGGTCGACGTGTCGTCACCGTTCGTCGACGCGATGCTGCCCTCGGGCCATCGGCTGCATGTCGTGCTCGACGGCATCACGCGAGGCTTCAGCGCTGTCAACATCCGCAAGTTCGTCGTCAAGGCGTCGCGGCTCCGCGACCTGGTCGAGCTCGGCACGCTGACCGCTCAGGCAGCGGAGTTCCTCGACGCGTGTGTGGTCGCGGGGCTCAACATCGTGGTGGCGGGCGGCACCCAGGCCGGTAAGACGACGCTCCTCAACACGCTGGGTTCGGCGGTTCCTGGTCGCGAACGGATCATCTCGGCCGAGGAAGTCTTCGAGTTGCGCTTCGAACATCCCGACTGGGTAGCGATGCAGACGCGGCAGGTCGGGCTGGAGGGCACCGGAGAGATCAAGCTTCGGCACCTGGTCAAGGAGACCCTTCGGATGCGGCCGTCGCGGATCGTCGTTGGGGAGGTGCGGGCGGAGGAGTGTCTCGACCTCCTGCTGGCGTTGAACAGTGGGTTGCCAGGGATGGCGACCGTGCACGCTAACTCCGCGCGTGAGGCACTGGTGAAGCTGTGCACGCTGCCGCTGCTCGCCGGCGAGAACATCTCGGCACGTTTCGTGGTGCCGACTGTCGCCGCAAGCGTCGACATCGTCGTGCACATCGGCGTCGAAGCCGACGGGCGGCGTCGGGTCCGGGAGATCGTGGCAGTTCCCGGCCGGGTCGAGGCCGACGTCATCGAGACCGAGTCCATCTTCAGCAGCACAGGCAGCCGACTCGTGCGAGCAGAGGGCATGCCGCCGCGCCCCGAGCGGTTCGAGGTCGCAGGCATCGATATCCACCAGGTTCTCGGGGTCGGTGACACCACCACCCGGCAGGCCGGCGGTTGACATGGGTGCGCTTCTGGGTCTTGTGGCAGGCCTTGGGCTGTTGCTGATCTTCCGTGCGGTGACCGATGCCGGCGAGCGTCGTACCCGCCAGCCGATGCTCGCCCCGCGCATCGAGCGACTCCTGAGGTCCGCGGGGATCGTCACTGTGACGCCGTGGGGGTTCGCGTGGCTGTGTGGCATCGCCGGCCTGCTCGCCGGCGTCGTCGTCCTGCTCGTGTCACGCACACCTCCGGTGGCGTTGGCGTTCTCGGTGCTGGCGGCATACGGCCCGATTGCTCTGGTGAGGAGCCGGTGCAGGAGTCGTCGGCGCGAGCTGGCAGAGGTCTGGCCCGAGGCGGTCGACAACCTCGCATCCGCGGTACGCGCGGGACTGTCGCTACCGGAGGCGCTCAGCCAGCTGGGTGAGCGCGGGCCCACCCCGTTGCGGCCGGCGTTTGTTGCGTTCGGTCGCGACTACCTGGTGTCCGGTCGGTTCGGCGACTGTCTCGACCGGCTGAAGTCGTCCCTGTCAGATCCCGTCGGCGACCGGGTTGTCGAGTCGCTGCGGATCGCGCGAGAGGTGGGTGGGGGAGATCTGGGCAGGCTGCTGCGGACGCTGTCGCGGTTCCTGCGCGAGGACGCCCGCACGCGGTCCGAGCTCGAGTCGCGCCAGGCCTGGGTCGTCAACGGGGCGAGGCTCGCGGCTGCGTCGCCGTGGGCCGTGCTGCTCGCGCTCTCGTTCCAGCCTGAGGTGATCGGTCGCTACCGGTCCGGCGCCGGCGTCGCCGTGCTGGTGATCGGTGGCGCCGGCTGCGTCATCGCCTACCGCCTGATGGTGCGACTGGGACGGTTGCCCGACGAGAGACGGGTCCTGTTGTGACGGGGCTGCTGATGGGCGGGGTGCTGGGAGCCACGTTTGGTTTCGGTCTGCTCATGGTCTCGAGCCGACTGCTTTCGACTCGTCGACCGACTCTCGAGAGTCGAGTCGCCCCCTACATCCGCGACGTCCCGACTGCGGTATCCGCCTGGACCCCGGTCGTTGCCTCGGATCGTCCGTCCTCCGCGCTCGCCGCCTTGTTGCGTCCACTCCTCGAACGCGCCGCGGAGCGTCTGGAGCGCATCCTCGGCGGGCGCGAGTCGATCGCTCGGCGACTCCAGCGCGCCGGTTCTCCGCTGACAGTCGAGGGCTTCCGCTTCTCGCAAGTCGTCTGGGGTATCGGCGGCTTCGCCGCTGGTATGACGCTGGGGCTCCTCGGTCCCGCGCGCGAGCCGGGTCGGGCGGTGCCGTGGTTCATCGTCTGCTGCGGTGCCGCCATCATCGCCATCCTCGCCCGTGACAGCGCCTTGACCAGGGCGGTGAAGCACAGAGAGCAGCAGGTCCTCGAAGAGTTCCCGGTGGTGGCCGACCTGCTGGCGCTGGCGGTGGCCGCCGGTGAGGGCCCCGGGGCCGCCCTCGGGCGGATCTTGGCCACCTGTCGAGGGGCGCTGCCGGACGAGTTCGGCGTCGTACTCGCGCAGTCGCGCACCGGGGTGCCGCTGGCCGCGGCACTCGACGCAATGGCGCAGCGCAGCGGGCTCGCCGTGGTGTCGCGGTTCGCCGAGGGCTTCGCGGTGGCGATCGAGCGCGGGACGCCGCTCGTCGACGTGCTCAACGCGCAGGCAGCCGATGTCCGCGAGGCGGGAAAGCGCGTCCTGATCGAGACGGGCGCACGCAAGGAGATCGCCATGATGGTCCCTGTCGTCTTCTTGATCATGCCTGTGACGTTGCTGTTCGCATTTTTCCCTGGCGTAGTCGGACTGAACATGCTGGCGTCGTAGCCGGCAGCGAGGAGGTAGCTGTGAGAAGACGACTGACGCGACCCAAGTGGTGGCGACGAGACGAGCGCGGCGACGTGCCGGGCTGGGTGATGATCACCGTCATGACGATCGTCATGGCTTCGGCGATCTTCGTGATCTTCCAGGAGCGGGTGACGTCGTTCCTGCGAGGAACGCTCGACAAGTACATGTAGCGATGCCCTGGTGGACCCCTCGCCGGCGGCCCACGCGCCGCGGCGAGCGTGGTTCGGCGATCGCCGACTTCGCGCTCGTCTCGGTGGTGCTCGTGCCGTTGTTCTTCGGCGTCTTGCAGATCGCCTTGGTCTGGCACGTGAAGACGACGCTGACCTCGGCGGCGTCAGAGGGTGCGCGTCACGGCGCGAGCTACGACCGCACGACCGAGGACGGCAGACGTCGTACCGCCGCCGTGATCGACGACGTCTTCGGCGCCGACTTCGACGACTCGGTGTCGGGCCGGCAGACGACGGTCGACGGGCAGCCCGTCGTCGAGGTCACCGTGCGGGCTCACGTGCCGGTGCTTGCGTTCTGGGGTCCGTTCATCGCGGTCGAGGCTCGGGGACACGCGATCAAGGAGGTCCTGCCTTGAGGCTCCCGCACCGGTCGAGGGTCGGACGTCGTACGGCGGAGGGCTCAGCCATCGTGGAGCTGACGTGGCTCGCGTTGCTGCTCTTCATCCCCCTCGTCTACGTCGTCATCACGCTGGTCACGGTGCAACGGTCCGCCTACGGGGCCACTGAGGCCAGTCGAGCCGCAGGCCGTGCCTACTCGTTGGCTCCCGACGTGGCCACCGCGCAGCAGCGCGCCTTCCAGGCGGCGTCGATGTCCATGCAGGACCAGGGCGTCGAGCTCGACCCGGCCGACGTCGTCATCGTCTGCCATCCCAGCCCCGAGTCGTGCCTGCAACCAGGGTCCGCGGTAGAGGTGCGCATCCAGCTGCAGGTGTCCCTGCCGCTGATGCCGGCTGTCCTCGGCAGGTCGACGGCGAGCATCGCCGTCGACGCCACGCATGCGGAGCCGTACGGCGACTACCGAGAGGCCGGGTCGTGACGGCGATCTCTGGTGACGCCCGCACGGACCGGCAGGCTCCACCGCACTGTCTCGTCGACACCGCCGCCGCAGGTCGGGCGCGGGAGGAGTCAGGCCAGATCACGGCGATGCTCGTGATCTTCTCGCTCTGTGCTCTGCTCGCGGTCGTCGCCGTCACCGACGTCTCAGCCAGCTACCTCAGACGGCAGTCAGCCACGTCGCTCGCCGACGGAGCCGCGCTCGCAGCGACAGGGTCCGCAGTGGCCGTCGACGTCTACGGGTCGGCCGATGACGACTTCGTGCGCCTCGACCCGGCGGCGGCTCAGGCCGCGGTGGACACCTACCTCCGCGACACCGGCTCCTATGCGGCATACCCCGGCCTCACGGCGGTTGTGGTGGTCGAGGGTGACACGGTCCGGGTGTCCCTCACGATGCCGTTCACACTGCCGGTCCCCGTGCCGGGGGTCGACCCCACCACGACGATCCATGCCTCCGGCTCCGCCCAGATGCCGATCTACTGATCAGGCACGAAGGGCCAGTCCTCACTCGACGGTCACTGATTCGAGGATCGCGTCGACGGCGCCGATGTCGAGACCGGTCGACTGCACCCAGAAGGTCTGCTCGGAGCCGTCGAGAGTCACGAAGACGACGTCGTAGGTCCGTGCGTAGCACTCGTTGGTGCACTGCGTGTAGTCGATGCTGAACCGGTACGCCGTCATCTTCGGCGCCACCACCGGCACCTTCTGTCGCTCAGGGGGCAGGTCGCCGACGCTCGCCCAGGTCGGGAAGTGCCCGTTGACGCTCTGCTCATCTGGGCAGGGATCGCTGGTGGTGGCGAAGAACAGCTTGGGGTCATGGTCGGTCGAGCCGGTCGGGATGGTCCCGAAGCTCTCGCGACTCGTCGGGCAGTCACCGGCGCGGTTGTCGGGCCGCAGCGACCCGAGCTCGACAGGCACCTCAACGGTCACGGTGAGGTCGGCGAGGTCGATGCGCTGCTCCTGCGTCTGCCCGCTGAGACTGATCCGCGTGTCGGTGGTGACCTGACCCGCGCCACCACAGCCGCTGACCCCGACTGCACAGACGAGCACGGCCACCAGGCAGCCAGGTCGGAGACGCATCAGGAGGTCACCCCTTGGGACGTGTGCGTGCGGTCGAGACTACGACGGCGGCGGCTGGTGGCCGGTTCCCCTGTCGCACCTGGCGCGCAGACGATCCGTGAGTGAAGCAGGCGGAAGTGGCTGAGAAGGTCGTCCTCGTGAAGCCTTCTGCCCAGGCTGCGGCCAAGCTCAAGATGTCGCTGCCGAAGAAGAACGGGCGAAGCGTCACCGCCGCCGTAAAGGTCTGGGGGCCTCAGTCAGACGTCTAACAAGGTGTTGCCCGGCGCGTAGCGA
>JACDHG010000032.1 GCA_013821195.1 Propionibacteriales bacterium | reverse complement strand
GGGTCAGCTCGCGCGAGAGGGGAATCCTCGGGATGACGTCGATGTGGTCCTTGGCGTACGACCTCTACGAGCGGCGGATCCTGCGGAGTCTGCCGCCGGACAGGCTTCCTGAGCACATCGGCGTCATGTGCGACGGGAACCGCCGGTGGGCAAGGGCCTTCGGTGGCGAGGTCGCAGGTGGGTACGTCGCCGGCGCCGACAAGATCGAGCAGTTCCTGGGCTGGTGTGACCAGCTCCAGGTCAAGCTCGTCACCTTGTGGCTGCTGTCGACAGACAACCTGTCGCGTCCGGCCGAGGAGGTCGAGCCGCTTCTTCACGTGATCGAGGGCCTGGTAGCAGAGCTTGCCGCAGCCGAGCGCTGGCGCATCAATCCGGTCGGTGCCTTGGACCTGCTGCCGCCTGAGAGCGCAGTGCGTCTGAAGGCGGCGGCCGATGCCACCTGCGACGTCCCGGGAATGACCGTCAACATCGCCGTCGCCTACGGCGGTCGACGCGAGCTGGCAGACGCCGTACGCTCCCTGCTCCACGCGCACGCGAAGCAAGGCACCACCATCGAGGAGCTCGCCGACGTCATCGACGTCGAGCACATCGCGGAGCACCTCTACACGCGCGGGCAGCCCGACCCCGACCTGGTGATCCGGACGTCCGGGGAGCAGCGGATGTCGGGTTTCCTCCTCTGGCAGAGCGTCCACAGCGAGTTCTACTTCTGTGAGGCGATGTGGCCGGACTTCCGCCGTACGGACTTCCTGCGAGCCATTCGTGCGTATGCCGCGCGCGAGCGACGCTACGGCGGCTGACAGCGACGTCGAAGGCCGTGACGGCCGCCCGATCGTTCATCCAAACGTCCCACCGAGACTGGCGTGTCGTACGACGTCGGCGTCGGTCGAGTCGTAGCGTCAGCAGTGGCGACCGGTGGCTCAGCCTGTCGTCGCGGGAGGCCCATCGTGCGTACATCACCGGGGCAGGCATCGTGCCTCGGGGAGTGTGACTCCCGGTCCGACTAGGTCAGGACCGGGCGGGTGATGCGCGTGCGGTCCTCGAGGGAAGACAATGGTTGCAGGTCAAGGCACCAGCTCGGGCCAAGTAGCCCGCCGTCGTACGGCGCCGGCCACCCGGGCTGCAAAGAGTCCGCGACGCGTCGACGCCCAGTCCAGCACAGCTGTCCGCACCTACGTGCTCGACACCAGTGTGCTGCTCGCCGACCCCGCTTCGCTCCGGCGTTTCCACGAGCATCGCGTCGTGCTGCCGCTGGTCGTGATCACCGAGCTCGAGGGCAAGCGCGCACACCCTGAGCTCGGCTACTTCGCCCGGTCCGCCCTGCGCACTCTCGACGAGCTGCGGGTCGTCTTCGGACGGCTCGACGCTCCGGTGCCCATCGGGGACGCCGGGGGGACCCTGCAAGTGGAGCTCAACCACACCGACCCCGCGGTGCTGCCGGCCGGCTTCCGTCTCGGCGACAACGACACCCGCATCTTGGCTGTCGCCCTGAACCTGCAGTCCGAGGGGCACCTCGTCACGCTGGTGTCGAAGGACCTCCCCATGCGGGTGAAGGCCGCGGCGGTCGGGCTCCCTGCCGAGGAGTACCGCGCCGAGCTCGCCGTCGAGACCGGCTACACGGGGATGAGCGAGGTCGGCGTGCCCGCCGGCGACGTGGACGTTCTCTACGACGACGGCACGGTCGAGATCGAGCCGGCCCGCGAGCTGCCCTGCCACTCGGGACTCGTGCTGATATCGGACCGCGGGAGTGCACTAGGCCGGGTGACCCCGGACAAGCAGGTGCGGCTTGTCCGCGGCGACCGGGAGGCGTTCGGCCTGCGCGGACGCTCAGCGGAGCAGCGGGTCGCACTCGATCTCCTGCTCGATCCCGAGATCGGCATCGTGTCGCTCGGGGGACGTGCCGGCACCGGCAAGTCGGCGCTTGCCCTGTGCGCCGGCCTCGAGGCGGTGCTGGAGCGTCGTCAGCACAAGAAGGTCGTCGTCTTCAGGCCGTTGTTCGCGGTGGGTGGCCAGGAGCTCGGCTACCTGCCGGGCAGCGAGTCCGAGAAGATGCAGCCCTGGGCGCAAGCGGTCTTCGACACGCTTGGCGCTTTGACCGGCCCTGACGTGATCGACGAGGTGCTCACCAGAGGGATGCTCGAGGTCCTCCCCCTGACCCACATCCGGGGGCGGTCTCTCCACGACGCGTTCGTCGTCGTCGACGAGGCGCAGTCGCTCGAGCGCAACGTGCTCCTGACCGTGCTGTCGCGAGTCGGTTCCAACTCCAAGGTGGTGCTGACGCATGACGTGGCTCAGCGGGACAACCTCAGGGTCGGCCGTCACGACGGTGTCGTCGCCGTCGTCGAGAAGCTCAAGGGTCACCCGTTGTTCGCCCACGTCACCCTGACCCGGTCCGAGCGGTCGCCGATCGCCGCGCTGGTCACCGAGATGCTCGAGGATGTCTCGCTCTGAGCCGTTGTCAGGTGGGACGGCGGGAATGCTTGTTCTCGGGAGTTCACCCCGAGGACACAGGTGTGCAACACAGGTGTGCAACACAGTGTCGGCTCTGGCATAGTGACGGACACCACACCTGCCAGAACCTCCCGGAGGATGAAAAATGCGTCGACACCGTGTCATGGCCAGTGCCCTTGCGGGAGTGTTCGCGTTGCTGCTCAGCGGCTGCCTCGCCTCTGACGAGAAGACCAGCGGCTCAGCATCCGACACCAAGGAGGGTGACGGCAGCGTCGAGATCATCGGCGCGATCAGCGACGCGGAGGCCGACGCTCTGGTCAAGGCACTCGAACCATTCGAGAAGGAGTCTGGCATCGACGTGAAGTACACGGCATCGACCGACTTCACGACGGAGATCAACTCCCGTGTCCAGGGCGGCAAACCGCCCGATGTCGCGCTGTTCCCACAGCCCGGGCTCGTCCTGGACTTCGCCGAGAGCGGCGACGCCATCCCACTCAACGACCTGATCGACCTCGCCCCGATCGAGGAGTCGTTGATCCCCGGCTTCCTCGACGCGGCCACAGATGACAAGGGCGACGTGTACGCAGTGCCGATGCGGATGGCGGTCAAGAGTCTGGTTTGGTACCCGAAGAAGGCATGGGACGAGGCCGGCTACGAGGTGCCCGAGACCTGGGACGACATGTTGGCACTGTCCGATCAGATGGTGGCCGACGGCGGTACGCCGTGGTGCATCGGGGCCGAGTCCGGCTCCGACACGGGCTGGGTGTTCACCGACTGGGTTGAGGAGTCCATGCTGCGCACCGCCGGCCCCGACACCTATGACCAGTGGTACAACCACGAGATTCCGTTCGACGACCCTGCAGTGGTCACCGCCGGCAACCTGTTCGGGGACATCATGTTCGACGACAGCTACGTCCTCGGCGGTCAGGATGCTGCGCTCAGCACCGCCTTCGGCGACGTGGACGACCCCATGTGGGAGGCCGAGCCGGGTTGTTGGATGATGCGCAACGGCAACTTCATCACCACCTTCTTCCCCGACGACGTGCAGGCCAACCTCGATGAGGAAGCCGGTGTGTTCGTGCTGCCTCCGCTTGACGGCGGCTTCGAGGGGACTCCGATCCTCGGGGGCGGAGACACAGCCGCCGCCTTCGTCAACGACAGCGACGTCGTTGAGCTGATCGAGTACCTGGGTTCCGACCAGTTCGGCGGAAGCTGGGCCGAGACCGGTGGGTGGCTGTCACCCCACAAGACCTTCGACGCCAGCCTGTACCCCGACGAGACGACGCGGTCGGTGTTCCAGATCGCCGCAGAGGCGGACGTCTTCCGGTTCGATGCGAGCGACCTGATGCCCGGGTCGGTGGGTGCGGGCACGTTCTGGGACGAGATGAACGCCTGGGTCGCTGGCGACGAGGAGCTCGAGACCGCCTTGAAGAACATCGACGAGAGTTGGCCGAGCTGACCTAGGGCCGGCAGGCCGCGGGCGCGCTGAACGTCGCGCCTCGGCCTTTGACCTGTTGCAGGAGGAAAAATGGTGATCCTCAACGCGGTCCTCGCGATCATCGCCGGGGTCGGCGGCATGTTCGTCTTCTACTGGGTGTTCAACGCCCTCGTCGAGCGCCTGTCGCTGCGCTGGGAGCGGCGGATCAAACCGTATGTGTTCGTGGCGCCGGCCGTCGCCATCGTCGGTGTGTTCCTGGTCTACCCGGTCGTGCAGACGATCATGTTCAGCTTTGCCGACCGAAACAGCACGGCGTGGGTGGGATTCGAGAACTACACCTTCATCTTCCAGGATGACAGATTCGTCGAGGCGTTGTTCAACAACCTGCTGTGGATCATCGTCGTGCCGTCGTTCGCAGTGGCGATCGGTCTGCTGATCGCGGTGATGGCGGACCGGCTGAAGCCGCGTGGCGAGAAGATCGCCAAGTCCATCATCTTCATGCCGATGGCGATCAGCTTCGTCGGCGCCAGCACGATCTGGAAGTTCGTGTACGACACAGATTTCCGAGGTGGTGAACAGATCGGTCTGCTGACGGCGATCACCACCAAGCTTGGGTTCGAGCCGCAGCGGTGGCTCTCCCTCCAGACCTTCAGCCTCAACGACCTGCTGCTGATCGTCATCATGGTGTGGCTCCAGGCCGGCTTTGCCATGGTGCTGCTGTCCGCGTCGATCAAGGGCGTTCCGGAAGAGACGCTCGAGGCGGCCCGGATCGACGGTGCCGGCGAGGTCGCGATCTTCTTCCGCGTCATCGTCCCGCAGATCTGGCCGACGGTCGTCGTCGTCTTCACCACGGTATTGATCCTCGTCATGAAGGTCTTCGACATCGTCAACGTGATGACGAACGGGCGTGACGGCACGGAGGTCATCGCCAACCGCTTCTACAACCTGCTTTTCGAGTCCGGCGAGAACGGCCAGGCGGCGGCCGTCGTGGTGATCTTGATGCTTGCCGTGGTCCCGGTGATGATCTACCAGGTCCGCCAGTTCCGTCGCGAGGAGGCAGCACGATGACCCAGACAGCCGCAGCCGGCAGCCTCAGGTCAGCCGACAAGGCTATGGCCACTGACACAGTCCTAGCGCCGAAAGGCCGCCGCAACGGCGTGCTCGCCGTCAGGATCGTCGTTCTGCTGCTGTGCCTGCTGTGGCTTGTCCCGACCGTCGGTCTCCTCGTGTCCTCGTTCCGGTCCGAGGAGGCGGTCGACAGCAGTGGTTGGTGGACGGTCTTCAGCTCCCCCCTGGACTTCTCGCAGTGGACGCTGCAGAACTACTCCGAGGTCCTCGGCGAGAACGAGATGGGGACGGCGTTCGTCAACTCCCTCGTCGTCGCAGTGCCGGCCACCATCATCCCGATCATGATGGCCGCGTTCGCCGCGTATGCGTTCACGTTCATGCGGTTCAAGGGCCGCGACACGCTCTTCGTCATCATGGTCGGCCTCCTCGTGGTGCCGCTCCAGGTGGCTTTCGTCCCCCTGCTGCAGCTGCTCGGTGACTTCGGCCTCGTCGGGACGTTCCCGGCTGTGTGGCTGGCACACACCGGCTTCGGTATGCCGCTGGCGATCTACATCCTGCGCAACTACATGGCCTCGCTACCGAGGTCGATCATCGAGTCGGCCGAGGTCGACGGGGCCAGCCACTTCCGCACCTTCTGGTCGCTCATCATGCCGATGTCGGTGCCGGCGCTGGCGGCCTTTGCGATCTTCCAGTTCCTCTGGGTGTGGAACGACCTGCTGGTGGCTCTGATCTTCCTGCAGACGGACAGACCAGTGGTGACCAGCCAGCTCCGCAACCTGATCGGCGAGCTGGGTCAACAGTGGCACCTGCTCACCGCTGGCGCCTTCATCAGCATCACCGTCCCGTTGATCGTCTTCTTCGCACTGCAACGCTTCTTCGTCCGCGGCCTCACCGCCGGCTCGGTCAAGGGATAGCTAGTTCTGACCCATCGCCCATTCACTACGGATCGTCCGGCACGTACCTGCCGGTGAAGGGAAAACAACTCATGGCAATCGTCACGTACGACCAGGCCTCCTGCGTCTACCCCGGCGCCACCTCACCGTCGGTCGACAAGCTCGACCTCGAGATCCGGGACGGGGAGTTCATGGTCCTCGTCGGCCCGTCCGGGTGCGGCAAGTCGACATCACTCCGGATGCTTGCCGGCCTCGAGGAGGTCAGCAGCGGCACCATCCACATCGGTGAGCGGGATGTGTCGCGGATGCCGCCCAAGGACCGCGACATCGCGATGGTGTTCCAGAACTACGCGCTCTATCCGCACATGACTGTGGCAGACAACATGGGCTTCGCGCTCAAGATGGCAGGTATGGGCAAGGAGGAGCGGGCGACCAAGATCAAGGAGGCAGCAAAGCTGCTCGACTTGGAGGACTACCTCGACCGTAAGCCCAAGGCACTGTCTGGCGGCCAGCGGCAGCGAGTCGCCATGGGTCGGGCGATCGTCCGTGAGCCGCAGGTCTTCCTCATGGACGAGCCGCTGAGCAACCTTGACGCCAAGCTCCGAGTGTCGACGCGCTCGCAGATCGCTTCCCTGCAGCGCCGGCTCGACGTGACGACGGTTTACGTGACCCACGACCAGGTCGAGGCGATGACCATGGGCGACCGAGTGGCCGTCCTCAAGGACGGTCTGCTGCAGCAGGTGGACACGCCCCTGAACCTCTACGACCGGCCGAGGAACGCCTTCGTCGCTGGGTTCATCGGCTCGCCGGCCATGAACCTGATGACTGGCACCGTGACCGAGGAAGCCGCGAAGGTCGGTGACCTGACAATCCCGCTGGATGCTGAGACGCGTTCGAAGTTGGGTGGCGACAAGGAGGTCACGGTAGGGATCCGACCTGAGGCGTTCACGAGGGTCGGAGCCGACGAGCCTGGCCTCGATGCGACGATCAACGTGGTGGAGGAGCTGGGTGCCGACGCCTTCGTGTACGCATCGCTGGTTGGCTCGGATGAAGGTGAGATCGTTGCGCGGCACGACGCCCGCAGCGTCCCGGAGCGTGGCAAGCCGATCAGGCTGGGTGTCCTTCGCGAGAAGGTCCACCTCTTCTCGGTGACTACCGGCGAGAGACTGCCTGACTAAGCCGCTCGAAGGCCGGGCATGCGCCCGGCTCAAGGCCCCCGTGCTCTCGGCCGGTCCTTCGACGATCACGACGACGTGGCCGGGCCTCGGTCAGGTCAGGGGTGCGTCATCGATAGCACGTCGAGGGCGGCGTCGAGCTGGGTCTCGGTGATCTGCCCGCGCTCGACGTACCCCTGCTCGACGACGACCTCGCGGATCGTCTTGCGCTCCTTGATGGCGAGCTTCGCCACCGCCGCGGCATTCTCGTAGCCGATGATGCGATTGAGCGGCGTCACGATCGACGGTGAGGACTCGGCCAGCTCGCGGCAGCGGTCGTCGTCAGCCTCGATCCCGTCGATACACCGGTCGGCGAGCAGCCGCGTCGCGTTGGCAAGCAGCCGGATGGACTCCAGCAGGCTCGCCGCCATGACAGGCATCATCACGTTGAGCTCGAAGTTGCCGGATGCACCCGCGAAGGCCACTGTCGCGTCGTTGCCGATCACCTGGGCGCACACCATGGACATCGCCTCGGGGAGCACGGGGTTGACCTTGCCCGGCATGATGCTCGATCCGGGCTGGAGATCGGGGAGCCTGATCTCGCCAAGTCCGGCACGAGGGCCTGAGCCCATCCAGCGCAGATCGGTACAGATCTTGTGCAGGCCCACCGCGAGCGTGCGCAGCTGACCACTCACCTCGACGAGGGCGTCCCTGCTGCCTTGGGCCTCGAAATGGTTGCCCGCCTCGGTCAGCGAGAGCCCGGTCAGCTCCGCCAACACCTCGATCACGCGTACGGCGAAGCCCTCCGGGGTGTTGATCCCGGTGCCGACCGCCGTACCGCCGAGCGGGAGCTGGGCGACCCGCGGCAGGGCTGACTCGAGCCGGTCCACCCCGAGTCGCACCTGGGCGGCATACCCGCCGAACTCCTGTCCGAGGGTGACCGGGGTGGCGTCCATCAGGTGTGTGCGGCCAGCCTTGACGACGGCCGCGAAGTCGTCGGACTTGGCCTCCAACGCGCTGGCGAGATGGTGGAGTGCCGGGATCAGGTCACGGATGAGGGCCTCGACCGCCGCGACGTGTATCGACGTGGGGAAGGTGTCGTTGCTCGACTGGCTCGCGTTGACGTGGTCGTTGGGATGCACGTCCTTGCCGAGCGCCGCGGTTGCGAGCGACGCGACGACCTCGTTGACGTTCATGTTGCTGGAGGTGCCGGACCCGGTCTGGAAGACGTCGATGGGGAACTGGTCGTCGTGGCGGCCGTCGGCCACCTCGACGGCCGCGGTCTCGATCGCGCGCGCCACGTCGTCGTCGACGACGCCTAGCTCTGCATTGACCCGCGCGGCTGCCGCCTTGATGTTCGCGAGCGCATGGATGTGTGCCGGCTCCAGCTGGTTGCCCGAGATCGGGAAGTTCTCCACGGCGCGCTGCGTCTGCGCGCGCCAGAGCGCCGACGCCGGGACCCTGATCTCGCCCATCGTGTCGCGCTCGACTCGGAAGTCGCCTTCTCGTTGCTGCTCGTCGGTCATGGCATCCACCGTACGACGGCGGCTCCGCGAGCGAGTAGAACGTCAGCTCGTGGGCGGACGTCGTTGCTGCTTGACGTCGCCTCGGCGCCGCTTCGTGTCGAGCCGGCGGCGTACCGACGAACGCGACGGTCTCGTCGCTCGTCGCCGCAGGGGCGGAGGGGCCAGCCCTTCGCGGAGGAGCTGAGCGAGGCGCTGCTCCGCGGCTTCACGGTTGCGGAGCTGGGACCGATGCTCCGAGGCGGTGACGGTGATGAGGCCGTGGGTGGTTCGGTGCCTCAGCCGCTCGAGCAGTCGGCCCCGTTGGAGGTCGGTGAACGCTTGCGAGGCCGTGATGTCGAGGGTCAGCTCCACCCGGGTGTCGCTGGTGTTGACCGACTGACCGCCCGGCCCGCTCGAGCGCGAGAACCGCCACTGCAGCTCCGACTCCGGCACGACCACATCGTCGCGAATCTGCAACGCTCCGGGCATGGCGCGAGCCTACGCCCAGCAGGGCACTTGGTCGCGATGCCAAGACCACCGAGCGCCCGCACCGATCCGGCCGAAAACGTCTCGCCGGCGGTCGGCGTACGCCGTACCCTCAGTAAGGTCCCGACGACCAAGAAGGAGGACTGGAGATGCGGCAACTGCTCGGACAGATCGCTTCCACCTATCCGAGCAACCGGAAGGCAGCCCTTCCCCATGTCCACCCTCAACCTTGGAATCGTCGCTCATGTCGACGCCGGTAAGACCACGCTGACCGAACGTCTCCTCTTCGAGACGGGGGTCACCACCCACATCGGCCGTGTCGACCACGGCGACACCACCACCGACTCCGACTATCTCGAGCGCCAACGCGGCATCACGATCCGTTCGGCCGTTGTCACGTTCACGATTCGCTCAGAAGCTGGTGCATGTCTGAAGGTCAACCTGATCGACACTCCTGGCCACTCTGAGTTCGTGGCAGAGGTTGAGCGAGCCCTGGCCGTGCTGGACGGCGCGGTGCTCGTTGTCTCGGCGGTCGAGGGCGTCCAGGCGCAGACCCGCATCCTCATCCGCATCCTCGAGCGGCTCCAGATCCCGTTCCTCATCTTCGCCAACAAGGTGGACAGAGTCGGCGCCACGTACGACGAGACGATGCGCGCCATCTGCGAGGCACTTGCCGGCGACGCGGTCGCGCTCACCCGACCAACCGACCTCGGGAGTCGGTCGTGCACCGTCGGGGCACGCACCGCCACCGGCTTCCTCGACGATCTCGTCGAACGACTCGCCGAGTACGACGAGGAGGTGATGCGCCGGTACGTCGACGGAGCGCAGCCACTCGAGGAGCCTGAGGCTCTGGCCGCCCTTGCGCGCCTCACCGCAAGCGGCCACCTGCATCCGGTCTACTTCGGCTCGGCCCTCACCGGGGTTGGGGTTGCCGATGTCATCGACGGGCTCGGCCGCTATCTGCCCGCCAGAACCGCATCAGCCGATGGGCCCTTGCACGCAACCGTCTTCAAGGTCGAGCGTGGTCCGGCCGGTCACAAGGTCGCTTTCGCACGTCTCCATTCCGGCACCCTGGCCGCACGTGACCACGTCGTCTACCATCACCCCGCCCCCACCGGCCCGCTCATCATGCGCGAGGGCGTGGCGACCAACGTCAGCACCTTCACCAACGGCACCGGCACGACCACGGCACCGGCCCACGCCGGCGAGATCGCCAAGATCGTGGGCCTGTCCGACATCGAGATCGGCGACCAGCTCGGCGAGTGGGACCCCGCCAAGGGCGGCCGGCACTTCGCGCCACCCGGCCTCGAGGCCGTCGTGCTCGCTCGCAACCCCGCCGACCGACCCGCGCTCTTCAACGCGCTCAGGCAGCTCTGCGAGCAGGACCCCCTCATCGACGCCCGACTCGACGGAATCGACCAGGAGCTGACGGTCAGCCTCTACGGCGAGGTGCAAAAGGAGGTCCTCGCCGCGAGGCTGGCCACCGAGTTCGGCGTCGACGCCGAGTTCCTGCCCACCAGGACCGTCTACGTCGAGCGAGTGTCGGGGGTAGGCGCGGCATTCGCGCAGGTCCCTACCCAGAACGCCACGTTGGGGCTGCGGGTCGAGCCCGGCGCGATCGGGTCCGGGCTCGACTACCGGCTGGCCGTCGAACGCGGCTGGCTGCTGCCCTCGTTCCACACGGCCGTCGAGGAGACCCTGTCGATCGAGCTCAGGGTGGGTTTGTCCGGCTGGAGGGTCACCGACTGCGTGGTGACGCTCACCCAGTCGCGCTACTGCGCCCCGACCCCACCGGCCGGCTACTTCCGCTGGCTGACCTCGGTCGTGCTTCGCGAAGCACTCCGGCTCGCCGGTACGACGGTATGCGCGCCGGTCAGCGAGTTCGAGGTCGAGATCCCGTCGCAATCGATCAGCCAGGTGCTGCAAGTGCTGCACGCCGCCGGCGCCACTCCTGGCCCTCCCGAGATTCGCACGACGCGCTGTCACATCAGCGGCGCCATCCCCACCGACCAGGTAGGCCCCTTCGAGCAACGGATCCTCGGTCTCAGCCAGGGCGAGGGATTCTTCTCCTCCCGGCCGGCGGGCTACGAGCCCGTCCAGGGTCCGCCACCGGCACGGGGGCGGGTGCGCCGGTAGCGGCGCCGGGCCGAACCTGATGTGCGAGAGCGGTCGACCTAACGATGCGGCCGTCGCGTCACCGGTCACCACCTCGAACCGCTGGTCACCGATGCCTGAGCCGGGGAACGGCGACGCAGCATCACGTCGCCGCGATCGCTCGACGCGGTTGCGACGTACTCGGAGGGCAGGGAACTCCTTCGAGGTTCGGGGCCTTCTGGCGGGCCAACCGCCGGTGTCCCAGCAGCGTACGGTGATGTCATGGGTGGTGAACAGATCCGGCTCAAGCCGGTGCGCGAAGACTGGCAACGCGCCCTTGTGGTGGTGGCACATCCCGACGACATGGAGTTCGGGGCGTCCGCCGCGGTTGCCCGCTGGACCGACCAGGGCAAGCACATCGCGTACTGCATGGTGACGAGCGGCGAGGCCGGCATCGACGGGATGTCCCCCGATGACTGCAGGGTGGTACGAGAGGCAGAGCAACGCGAGTCCTGTCGGATCGTCGGCGTCGACGAGGTCGAGTTCCTCGGCCTTCCTGACGGCGTGCTGGAGTACGGCGTCGGACTGCGCCGTGAGATCGCCGCGGCCGTACGCCGCCACCGGCCGGAGATCGTCATCACCAACAACTTCCGCGACAGCTGGGACGGCGGGTCAGCACTCAACCAGGCCGACCACATCGCGACCGGCAAGTCAACGTTGGATGCTGCTCGCGACGCCGGGAACCGCTGGATCTTCGGCGACCAGGTGACCGCGGGACTCAAGCCCTGGGGTGGGGTGCTGCAGGTCTGGGCCGCGGCGTCGCCGCTGTCGCGGCACGCGGCCGACACGACGCAGACGTTCGACCGCGGCGTGGAGTCACTGCGCGCCCACCAGGCGTACATCGACGGCCTCGGATGGACCGACTTCGACCCCGCCGAGTTCCTCGAGGGTGGCGCCCGCGCCGCCGGGAGTGCGCTCGGATGCACCTTTGCGTCAAGCTACGAGGTGTTCTCCCTCCAATGGGGCGCCGTCCACGATGACTGATGCGCCGACCTCGGTGGCTCTGCAGCCGTCCGCGCCGGATTCGGGTGTCGTGTGTCGGTGGTCAACCAGGGAGCACTAGTGAACTTGCGTAGCACGCTGGCGCCTGAAGAGGCAGACTGAAGTGATGCAGCAGCTCTCCTCGCTCGACGCCCAGTTCCTGAACGTCGAGTCCTCGACGACGGTGGGACATGTCGGAAGCCTCATCCTGCTCGACCCATCGACAGCTCCTGGCGGTGAGCTGACGCTCGACCGGGTGCGCGAGGTGCTCGAACCGAGGCTGCACCTGGCGGCGCCACTACGCCAGCGCCTCGTCGGCGTACCGCTCGGGCTCGGTCGGCCCTACTGGATCGACGACCCTGACTTCGACATCGAGTTCCACCTGCGTGAGGTCGGGCTCCCGTCGCCAGGAGACGAGAGGCAGCTCGGCGAGCAGGTGGCGCGGATCCACGCGCGGCCCCTCGACCGGACGCGGCCGCTGTGGGAGATGTACCTGGTTCACAACGTGTCTCATGGGCGCCAGGCGCTGTACAGCAAGGTGCACCATGCGGCGATCGACGGCGTCTCCGGTGCCGAGATCCTGGCCACCATCATGGATGTCACGGTTGAGCCACGCGTCGTGGAACCGCCGGACGAGTACTGGAGCCCCGCGCCGATGCCGGGCGTCACAGAGCTCATGGGCAGGGGTCTCGCGTCCATGGCGACGCAGCCTCTCGAGGTGATGCGGACGCTCCCCCGGGCGCTCCCCCACCTCGCCGACACTCCAGGGGTAGCGCTGGTGCCGGGCGCCAAGGCGGTGAGTGAGCTTGCCGACAGCCTGATGCGAGTGGCGACGGGCGGCGAGCCTGGTCGCGGCGTCGGTCGTCGTACGATCTCGACACCCCGCACCCCGTTGAACGCACCGATCACCGCCCATCGTCGCTTCGCGTACGGTTCGTTGCCGCTCGACGACATCAAGCTGGTCAAGAACGCCTACTCCATGACGGTCAACGACGTCGTCATGGCCCTGTGCACGTCGGCGCTTCGACGCTGGCTGCTCGATCACGACGGTCTGCCCGAGACCCCTCTCGTGGTTGCCGTGCCCGTCAGCGTCCGAACCGACGACCAGGCGCAGGACAACGGCAACTGCATCTCGGTGATGCTGGCCGAGATGCCCGTGCATGTGGCGGACCCCGTGGCGCGGCTGGCCCAGGTGCAGAAAGGAATGGGGGAAGCGAAGGAGCAGTTCGAGGCTGTCCCGGCATCGATCCTCCAAGACCTCGCTGCCGTGATCCCGACGGCGCTGTCGGGGCTGGCCGCTCGGGCGATCTTCCAGATGGTTGCCGTCGGCGCCTTCCCGTTCAACCTCTTCATCTCGAACGTGCCGGGGCCGCAGCTGCCGTTGTACGTCGGGGGCGCCTCCGTGCTCGGGGTGTATCCGGTGTCCGCGATCACCGACCTCACCGGAGCCCTCAACATCACGCTCTTCTCCTACGACGGCTCGCTCGATTTCGGGCTGATCGCTTGCCGCGAGCTGGTCCCCGACGTGTGGAACATGATCGGATACCTGCAAGACGCCCTCGACGAGCTGGTGGGGCTCGCCAACGGCTAGTGGCGCAAGGATCCGAGCCTGAGGTGGTCGGGGCTACCCCAAAACTCGGGTCTTGCCGCGGCCACCGGGCGGGCAGTCAGTGCGGGGAGTCGACGTTGGCGCGCTTCGCGGTGCGCTCGATACCGTCGGCGAACGAGGGCCAGAGCTGGCGGGGAAGGTCGTGGCCCATGCCAGGGATGAGCAGCAGCTCGGCATCCTGGATCGCACGTGCGGTGGCGCGCCCCCCCGACACGTGAACCATCCGGTCGGAGAGCCCATGGATCACGAGGGCCGGCACGTCGAGCTGCCGGAGCGCCCGGCTGCGGTCGGGCTGGCTGACCACCGCCTGCATCTGCCGGATGGAGCCGGGCATGCTGATGCCACGGTCGAACGTCTCGGCGGCTCGCGCGCGGATGTCGTCAGCGGGAGTCGGATATCCGGGTGAGCCGATCATTCCCCAGGTGCGCACGGACTGGGCGATGACTAGGTCGCGGTTCGTCCGGTTGCCACTGAGTAGCATCGGGACAAGCCGCGGGTCCTGCCACCCCACCGAGCGTCGTCCCGTCGTCGACATGATCGAGACCAGTGACAAGACGCGCTCGGGGTGGTCGATCGCCATCGTCTGAGCGATCATGCCGCCCATCGAGACGCCCGTGACGTGCGCCTGCTCGATCTCGAGGTGGTCCAAGACCCCGACTGCATCGGCGGCCAGGTCGCTCATCGTGTACGGCGCCGGGGTCTTGCTGCGGATGAAGGTCCTGACGACGTCGCCGCGCCGACCGCCCCGACCGCGCATCTTCGTCGACCGCCCCGTGTCGCGGTTGTCGTATCGGATGACGAAGAAGCCGCGGGACGCAAGCAACACGCAAAGATCGGGGCTCCACCAGGTGAGCGGGCCACTGAGGCCCATGATGAGCAGGAGAGCCGGGTCGGACCGGTCGCCGAAGGTGTCGTAACAGATGTCGACGCCCGACTCGAGGCGGGCATAGTCCTCGCTGCTCTGCACACCGACACCCCTCGCGCGGTCATTGTTACCAGCGAGTTTACCGAAGCGACAGGGTCACGCGTGCTCGAAGTCGACAGCGGCGTAGCCGCGAAGCTTCTCGAAGCGATGCTCACTCGTGATCGAGCGGATGGTGCCGCTGCGCGAGCGCATCACGAGCGAGTGGGTGGTGGCGCCGCCATGCGCGTAACGGACTCCTCGCATCAGCTCACCGTCGGTGATGCCGGTGGCCACGAAGAAGCAGTCGTCGCCGGCCACGAGGTCATCGGTCGAGAGCACCCGGGAGAGGTCATGGCCGGCATCGATGGCTCGCTGCTTCTCGTCGTCGTCGGTGGGACACAGCCGACCCTGGATGACGCCGCCGAGCGACTTCATCGCGCAGGCCGCGATGATGCCCTCCGGCGTACCTCCGATGCCGACCAGCAGGTCGATACCGGTGTCGGGGCGGGCGGCCATGATCGCGCCCGCGACATCGCCGTCGGTGATGAACTTGATCCGTGCGCCGGTCGCGCGGATCTGCGCCACCAGGTCGTCGTGCCGCGGCCGGTCGAGCACGACGACGGTGATGTCGTCGTTCGAGCTCCCCTTCGCCTTCGCGGTAAGCCGGATGTTCTCTGCCACGGGCAGCCGGATGTCCACCACATCGGCTGCCTCCGGGCCGGTGACGAGCTTCTCCATGTAGAAGACGGCCGATGGGTCGTACATCGAGCCCCGCGGTGACACCGCCATCACAGCGACCGCGTTCGACATGCCCTTGGCCGTCAGGGTCGTGCCGTCGATGGGGTCGACAGCGACGTCACACTGTGGGCCGGTGCCGTCGCCGACCTTCTCTCCGTTGTAGAGCATCGGCGCGTTGTCCTTCTCGCCCTCGCCGATGACGACAACGCCGTCCATGCCGACAGTCCCGATGAGCGCACGCATCGCGTTGACCGCCACCCCGTCGGCCCCGTCTTTGTCGCCTCGACCGACCCAGCGGCCGGCCGCCATCGCCGCCGCCTCGGTCACGCGCACGAGCTCCATCGCGAGGTTGCGGTCGGGCGCGTTGCGCGGGGTTTCGAAGGTGTGTCCGGTCAGGCCCTGCGGTTCTTCGAGCGTCACGGCACTCTCCTCGTCGTTGGCTTGCCC
>JACDHG010000136.1 GCA_013821195.1 Propionibacteriales bacterium | reverse complement strand
GGAGCCAGGATAGACCGGCAGCTGCGCAGCTAGCGGGTGAGCGACTCCGGCATCCGGATGGCAGCACCCATCGCGAGGAACAGGACAAGTGCGCTGATCAGGAACGCCGAGCCGAAGGACACCGAGTCTGCGAGCCAGCCGGCGGCCAGCGGACCTGTGATCGCCCCCAGATCCGACGACATCTGAAAGACCGCGACGACCCTGCCGCCGCGTCCACGCATGATGTCGCCCACCACGGCGCCCGGCGCAGTGCCGAGGAACGCACCACCGACTCCGACCGCGGTCATCGCGAGCAGGAACGCCGGGAGCCACGTCGACATGGCGAGCAGGACGTATCCCAGGCCGCAGACGAGCGCTCCGACGATGATCGCGGGTCTCCGTCCGCGCCTGTCGACGTAACGGCCGGCGACGACGAGCAACAGCGCCTGCGCCACCGACGAGCAAAGGAAGCCGACACCGGTCCAGACCGGTCGCAGCAGCATCCCCTCGGTCACGAACAGCGGAATCAGACTCATTCGCACGCCGAAGAGCGCCCATCCGGTGCCGAAGTTCGCCACCACCGCCGCCCGGTACGCCGGGTGTGACCACGCCTCGGCCAACGAGGTGGACTGCACCGCTGGCTCTGCGGGACTCTCCTCGTCGGCGGTCTCCGGATCGGGGCGCGCTCGAGCCGAGGTGAGGAAGCCGAAGCCGATGCTGCCGGCCGCGATGAGGGAGACCGCGTACACGTAGAACGGCAGCCGCAGCGAGTAGTCGGTGAGGAAGCCGCCGGCGAGCGGCCCGAGCAGGCCGCCGATCAGGAAGCCCGACTGGAACAGGCCGCTCGCCCTGCCCCGGCTCCGCCCGTCGACCACGCGGAAGAGCAGCGCGGTCGCGGAGACGGTGAACATGGCTGACCCGATGCCGCCGATGCCACGGAGGATCAGCAGCTGCGGATAGCTCTGAGCGAGCCCGGCGAGCCCTGTCGACACCGCCACGATGCCGATCCCCGACGCCAGGATGACGCGCTCCCCGAAGGCGTCGACGAGCCGGCCGCCCCCGAGCGCCGACACGAACCGCATCAACGCGAACGCCGAGATGACTGCCCCAGCCGCGGTCTTGCCCACCCCGAACGAGCGGGCGAACTCCGGGATGGCCGGCGCCACCACACCGAAGCCGACCGCCACGGCGACCGCGACGGCAGCAAGGACAGCGACCTCACGAGGGAGGTCCTTGAACGGGCTCCTCACCGCGTCAGGTGCGCCGGCAGGTCATGGCGTGTCCCGTCGCACGGCGACGACGCGACGGATCGGGATCGGCACATCCTCGGTGACGCCGGGTGAGCGCGCGTGGGAACCCGTCAGATAGACGGGCCAGTCAGTGATGGGTCGGACCCCGCTCAGAACCGGCGCACGAACAGGTGGCTGGCGTCGTCTGCCTCGATCTCGGCCGACTCCCCGCCGCTCGCCACCATCACGCCGCCCTCCGAGCGCGCCACCGTGATCACCTTGCCCGGCAACGCGCCGACGCGGCGCAGCGCAGACATCAGGACCTCGTCGGCCTGGATCGGCTCGGCGATCCGGCCGACGACGACGCGCTGCTCGTCGTCGGTGGCCACGGCACCGAGCGCCTCGACACCTGCCAGGAACTTCTCCTCGACGAGGCCCTCGCCCAGCTCGCCAAGGCCGGGGATGGGGTTGCCGTAGGGCGACACCGTGGGGTGGTCGAGGATCTCGAGGAGCCTCCGCTCGACCGTCTCGGACATCACATGCTCCCATCGGCACGCCTCGGCGTGGACGTCCTCCCACTCGAGGCCGATCACATCGACCAGCAGCCGTTCGGCCAGCCGGTGCTTGCGCATCACCCGGGTGGCCAGGCTCCGACCTTGGCCGCTGAGCTCGAGGTGCCGGTCGCCCTCGACCGTCAGCAGACCGTCCCGCTCCATCCGCGCCACCGTCTGGCTGACCGTGGGGCCGGACTGGTGGAGGCGCTCGGCGATCCTGGCCCGCAGCGGGACGATGCCTTCCTCCTCGAGCTCGAAGATCGTCCGCAGATACATCTCTGTCGTGTCGATGAGATCAGTCACGCCGCGCTGCCACCTGTCGCCTCGCCACCTGTCGATTACCGGTGTCCTGCTCCGTCATTGTGTCGCATGGTCTCCGCAACACCAACAGCAGCGATGTGCATCCCCTCGGGCTCAGCACCGAGTTGTCAGAACCTCAGGTCGCTCTGGCGCCTTCAGCTTCTGACAAGTCGGTGGGGTTCGGGGAGGATGGGCAGATGGCGACCTCGGTGATGTGGTTTCGGCGCGACCTGCGCCTCGCGGACAACCCCGCGTTGGTCGAAGCCATCGGAGCGGCCGACGACGTCGTGCCGCTCTTCGTCTTCGACCCGCGCCTCTGGGACCCGGCCGGGCCCCCGCGACGCTGCTACCTGTCGGCCAGTCTGCGAGCCCTCTCGGACCGGATCGGCGGGCTGGTCGTGCGCTGCGGTGACCCCGTCGAGATGGTGGCGGCCCTCGCTCGTGAGGTGAACGCCGAGAGCGTGCACGTCGCGGCCGACTTCGGGCCGTACGGCGGCCGCCGAGACGCTGCTGTCGAGGCGGCGCTGTCAGAGGCCGGCGTGCCACTGGTTCGGACCGGGTCGCCGTACGCCGTTTCGCCGGGGCGCGTTCGCAACCAGCAAGGTGACGGTTACCAGGTGTTCACGCCCTTCGCCAAGGCGTGGCGCGAGCACGGCTGGCGAAGCCCGGCCGCCACTCCGCGAGCGGTGTCCTGGGACGTCTCGCTGCGCAGCGACGACTGGCCGACCGCCCAGCTGCCCGCGGGAATCCAGCTGCCGGCGGCGGGCGAGGCGGCCGCCCGTCGGCGCTGGCGCGCGTTCGTCGGCGACAAGCTGACCGACTACGGCCCGAGTCGCGACCGGCCAGACCTCGACGCCACCTCCCACATGTCGGTCCACCTCAAGTGGGGAGAGATCCACCCCCGCACGATGCTCGGCGACCTGGCGGCGGCCCACGCCGACCAGCGCGCTGTGACGACGTACCGAACCGAGCTTGCCTGGCGAGAGTTCTACGCCGACGTGCTGGCCCGCCGCCCTGACACGGCTCGCGAGTACTACAAGCCCGAGTTCGCGGTGATGGCCTACGACGAGCCCGGCGAGGCGTTCGAGGCGTGGAAGGCGGGTCGGACCGGGTTCCCGATCGTCGACGCAGGCATGCGCCAGCTCCGCACCGAGGGCTGGATGCACAACCGGGTCCGGATGATCGTGGCGAGCTTTCTGGTCAAGGACCTGCACATCGAGTGGCAGCACGGGGCCCGGCACTTCTTGCACTGGCTCGTTGACGGGGATCTGGCGTCCAACAACCACGGCTGGCAGTGGACCGCCGGGTGCGGCACCGACGCGGCGCCGTACTTTCGTGTCTTCAACCCCGTCGAGCAGGGCAAGAAGTTCGACCCTGACGGACACTACATCCGCAGGTATGTGTCGGAGCTCGCGGATACGCCGGCTCCGCAGATCCACGAGCCACGCAACCCGATCGTCGACCATGCGGAGGAGCGGGCGGAGGCGCTTGCTCGCTACGAACGCGTACGCGGCCGCTGACCTCAACAGTCGGGACGGACCGTCGCGGTGGACACCACCGGCTCGGCTGTGCCGACTGTTGGCGTGTCGGTCCGCTCCCGGAGTGCGCCGTCTCGACGCGGACGACGGTTGACGAGGTACGAGCCTGCCACGACCAGGGTGAACCCCACCACCGTGACGGCAGTGACGCGCTCGTCGAGCACGACAGCGCCGGCGACGACCGCGACAGCAGGGTTGATGTAGGTGATCGTGGTGGCGCGGACCGGCCCAACCTCACCGACCAGCGCAAAGAGAAGCAGGAAGGCGATGGCCGTGCAGACCGTGGCGAGCAGCACCACCGAGACGACCACGTCGCTCGGCGGCAGCCCGCTCGGGACGCCGTCCCCGATCAGCACGACCGGGACGTAGCCCAGCGACGTCAGCGTGAGTGCGACCGCGATGACGCCGAGCCCTGGCAACGCGCCGAGCTTGCGGGCGAGGATCGCCGGACCTATCGCGTAACCCACGACGGTGACGCCGAGCGCGGCGACGGCTCCGAGGTCGGAGCTGCCGACGTCGAGCCCAACAAGAGCGGCAACGCCCGCGACGCCCAGAGCCAGACCCAGCCACGCACTGCCCGTCAGACGCTCCGCCCGGCCCGACACGAAGGCCACCGCAAGCCCGACCAGCGGCACGGCAGCGAGCAGCAGGCCGGTGGTGGAGCTGGAGAGTCGCTGCTCAGCCGCGCCGAGTGTCACCCAGGGGACGGCGATCTCGACGATCGTGAACATGACGACCCAGCGCCAGTGTCGCATGGCCGGCGCCACCGCCTTGCGGGCGACGGCCACCGGCAACAGCAGCGCGGCGGCAAGAGCGGTTCGCGCAAGCACCAGCTCGGCCGGCGACAAAGACTCGACAGCAACCTTGATGAGCATGTAGGGGATCCCCCACGCCACGCCCAGCGCAACGAACAGCAAGACGGCGCGGCGGCTCATACGCCAAGTGTCGGACACCTGCACTGTTCAGTCCATCTAGAGTCACTGCATGCCAACCGTTGGCAAGGACGTCACGATCGACCTGCGGCGGCCGTCGTCGCTACGCCGGCCTCACGGCCCATCTTCGCCGCTGTCCGCGCGGGGGCCCAACATGACGCGGGCAGCGCTGCCGTGCTCGAGACGCTGCGGGCGGTCGCGACTGAGCTGGCGGCGCAGTCGAGCCGAGTCCGGCACGGGTTCGAAAGCTTGCACGTGACATGAGCACCCTCACGATCGACCCACGATTCACGGGACCGGCCGGATCCGGCAACGGGGGGTACGTCTGCGGCCGTCTGGCGTCGTACGTCGACGCCGCCCAAGGACGGGTGTCTGTGTCGCTGCGGCAACCGCCCAGGCTCGAGACACCCCTCACTGTCACGCAAAGCAGCTCCGGCGCGTCCCTGCTCGACGGGAAGCACGCTGTCGCCGAGGCCCGACCCGGAGCGTTCACCGGGCTACCTCCTGACGCGGTCGGGCTAAAAGCCGCGCGCGCCGCCGAGGCGAGGTACCGCGGGCTTCTCAGCCACCCGTTCCCCACCTGCTTCGTGTGCGGCACAGCGAGGAGCCCCGGAGACGGGTTGTGCCTGCGCCCTGGCGCCCACGGGATCGGCCGCACGGCGTGCGTCTGGGCTCCAGACATGAGTCTCAACAAGGGCGTCGGACAGGTGGCGCCAGAGTTCGTTTGGTCCGCGCTTGACTGCCCCGGCGGCTGGACGTCGAATCTCGAGGAGCGACCACTGGTTCTGGGGACCATGACGGCGGTATGCAACGATCCGGTCATGATCGGCCAGGAGTACGTCGTGGTCGGCCAACGGGTCTCTGAGGAAGGCCGCAAGACGTTCACTGCGACGGCGCTGTATGACGAGGAAGGCCGTCGACTCGCCCGCTCCGAGCACGTGTGGATCGCCGTCGACGCCGCCGCGTTCCAGCAGCCGGCCGCACTCGACGATCCCTGAGCCGTTATCGGAGGGAGCCCCTTGAAGCACACGCCGTGGTGGCGCGACGCGGTCTGCTACCAGATCTACGTGCGCAGCTTCGCCGACGCGGACGGCGACGGACTCGGCGACCTGCTGGGCATCCACTCGAGACTGTCCTATCTGAGCCAGCTGGGGATCGACGCCGTCTGGCTGACCCCGTTCTACCCGTCTCCCCAGCACGACAACGGGTACGACGTCGCCGACTTCCGAGACGTCGACGGCCGGTTCGGTAGCCTGCACGACTTCGACTCCATGCTGGCGAGCGCGCACGACCTCGGTATAAGAGTGATCGTCGACATCGTCCCCAACCACACGTCGACAGAGCACGCCTGGTTCAAGGAAGCGCTGGTGGCGGACCCCGGCAGCCCAGCGCGTAACCGCTACCTCTTCAGCGGCGGCACCGGCCGCGCGGGCTCACGGCCGCCGAACAACTGGCGATCCGTCTTCGGCGGGCCTGCCTGGAGCCGCGTCAAGGACGGCCACTGGTACCTGCACCTCTTCGACAGCTCACAGCCCGACCTCAACTGGCGCAACAAGGAGGTTCGCGACGAGTACGAGTCCGTGCTCCGCTTCTGGCTCGACCGAGGTGTCGACGGCTTCCGGATCGATGTCGCCCACTCCCTCTACAAGGAGGAGGGCCTCCCTCGTGCTGCCCGCCAAGACACCCTCGCGACGCCGTACTACGACCAGCCAGAGGTGCACTCCGTCTACAGGCGGTGGAACCAGGTCCTCAAGGAGTACGACGGGGACCGGATGGCCATCGCCGAGGCGTGGGTCGCGGATCCGGAGGCGATGGCGCGCTACATCCGGCCCGACGAGCTGCAGCAGTCGTTCAACTTCCACTGGCTACAGACACCCTGGTCCGCGGCTGCCTTCCGCCGAGTCATCACCGAAACCCTCAAGGCAGTGGAGCCAGTCGGGGCTTCGGCCACCTGGGTGCTGTCGAACCACGACGTGGTCCGGGAGGTCACGCGGTACGGGGGTGGCGACCTCGGTGTGGCGAGGTCCCGGGCAGCCACCCTGACGATGCTGGCGCTGCCGGGGTCGTCATACATCTATCAGGGTGCGGAGCTCGGGCTGCCCGAGGTCGACGTCCCCGCGCGCGCCCGCCAGGACCCCGTGTGGTTCCGCGGCGGTGGCGTCGGCCGCGACGGTTGCCGGGTGCCGATCCCGTGGTCGGGCAGTGAGTCGCCTTACGGCTTCGGCCCCGACGGCGCACAACCGTGGCTGCCGCAGCCGTCATCGTGGCGTGAGCTGAGCGTCGAGGCGCAGGACCACCGGTCAGGCTCGACGCTCGACTTCTTCCGACGGGCACTTGCCATGCGACGGGCCATCTCCGGCGCGCTCGGGCAACGGCTGCGGCTGCCGAAGAGCCCACCGGGTGTCCTGGTCATCGAGCGCGACAGGGGCTTCACCTGCGTACTGAACTGCGGCAGACGCCCGGTAAGGCTCGTCCGGCTTGCGAACTCCATGGGGATTCCAGGTCAAACGTTCGGCGACCTGCTCATCAGCTCAGGCGATGACGCGGCGGTGTCGGACGGCCTGCTGCCGCCCGACACCGCCGCCTGGTTCAAGACCGGCGCGACGGTCGTGCGTAGTCATAGTCACCGGTTGCCTGGGTCGACCAGCCGAAACCGCGACGGTCGTGGGTGAAGACGCGGTGTCCGGCGTCGACGAAGGCCTGAACCTGAGGCTCCCACGCGCGACCCGGCAGTGGCCACCCATGGATCACAACGACGGCCGCGCCGTCGCCGCGGTCCTCGTAGTAC
>JACDHG010000135.1 GCA_013821195.1 Propionibacteriales bacterium | reverse complement strand
GTGTCGACCCCGGCATCATCGCGACCTACGGGGTTGTCTCGGCGGAGACGGTGACAGCGATGGCGCGCCGTGCGTTGGCGCTGTTCGACTGCACGTGGGCAGTCGCGACGTCGGGGGTGGCTGGGCCGGATCGTCAGGACGGGCGAGCGGTCGGGACCGTGTTCGTCGCGGCCGTCGGACCTGCCGTGCGGTCGTCGGCGTACGACGATGTGCCCGTGGCAGTGGGCCAGCTCGCGTTGAGCGGTGACCGCGACGAGATCCGCGCCGCGACGGTGACTGCGTCGCTGCGCCTGCTGCACGACCGGCTGGACAGCGTCGCCGCCCAGGAATCGAGCGCCTGACCGGGCTGTTGCGGGAGTGGAGCACATCACCGTCGGGGCGGGTAGTCTGGGCGGACCGGCACCGGAGCAGTGGAAGGAGCAGCGCGCCATGATCTTGGTCCGTCGACTCCTCGGAGACGTGCTCCGTCAGCAGCGGCTCTCGCAGGGCCGCACACTGCGAGACGTGTCAGCCGAGGCCCGCGTCAGCCTTGGTTACATCTCCGAGATCGAGCGCGGTCAGAAGGAGGCGTCGTCGGAGTGTCTCGGGGCCATCTGCTCCGCACTCGACCTGCCGCTGTCTGTCGTCATGTCGGAGGTCAGCGGTGAGCTGGCCCGTGAGGAAGCCGCTCTTGCCCGCTTGACCTCGCTCCCCACCCCCGCGTTGAGCAACGTCCGCGCCGACGTCACCAACGTCGCCGCCTGAGCTCTGAGGTCGGCCGCCTGAGCGTCGCAGCTGCCGAATCGTTGACGTGGACCCGCCATCAGCTCGTGTCTACTCTCGCTGTGGGTGTTTGAAGCGTTCGTGTCGGATCGGTTGTTGCTGTGGGTCGACGCGGGTGGGCGGGATGATGTCGGGAACGCCGTCCGTGGCCTTCACGACTGCCCATCCGCCCCGGTGGACGAGGTGGTGGTGGAAGGAGCAGAGCAGACAGCCGTTGGACAGGTCGGTGGGTCCGCCGTCCTTCCACGCCTTCGGGTGGTGTGCTTCGCACCAGGCTGGTGGCCGGTCGCAGCCGGGGAACACGCATCCTTGGTCGCGCACAGCCAACGCGATCCGTTGGTAGCGGTCGAAGCAGCGTCTTGTGCGGCCGAGGTCGAGGATCGCGGAGTCTGCGCCAAGCACCAGCGGCAGCAGGCCTGCGTTGCAGGCCAGCCGGCGGGCTTCACCTGCTGAGATCGACCCACCGGTGGCCAGGGTCGCCTCGCCCAGTCCTGACCGGAACTTCTCCTCGTCGATGGTGACCACGAGGGTGGCGTTGGTGACCCCGTGCTGCGGCAGAGCAGTGGTGGGGAGGTGCTCGATCAGCTCACAGAAGGCTCTCCCTATCCGTTGCCGTAGGGCAGCTGGGTCTGCTGGGTCCCGGCCGGGCCGGTGACCGCTGTCGCGATCGCCGCACCGTCACCGTCGCGGCTGCCGTTGTCGTGGTTGTGGTTGCACCGTGGTGATGCGATGGCGTCCAACGCGGACTTGAGCCCCCTTTGCGTCCTCGGAAGGTCGTCTCCTGGAGTGCCCGTGCTTCGTCTGCCTCGAGCTCCTCGGCCAGGGCCTGGTCGGCGCCGTCGGGGTCGACGACCTCGACCAGGTGGTTGGCGAGGATCTGCAGCTGGGGGTGGGTCAGGGTCTGGGCCTGGGAGACTCCTGCTGCTGACGAACCCACGCGCCCCGACCGAAACTGCCGAGGCCCTGGCGTCGACCATCCTGGCCACGGGGCATTCGACCACGTCCCGGCGCTGAGGGTTGGTCAGCGGTCGCAGCCCCCGTCGCGGTCCTTGCGCAGGTAGGCGCGCACGATGTCCGGCGTGCCCTTGTAGGCGTGGGGATCGCTCCCGGCAACCATGATGATGTCGCGGTGGTCGAACTTGCCGATGTGCTCGCCCTCGGGGATCGGCCCACGCCATGGCAGGAGTGACTCGGCACTCATGTAGTGGTTCACAAGCGCCCGTCGGAAGCTGCCGGGCCTGGTGTTGGGCAGCGACCGGTGCAGCAGGTAGCCGTTGAAGACCAGTGCCGAGCCGGCCTTTAGCTCGACCGGCACGGCGTCTGCCTCACTGTGCGGAAAGTCGTAGGCCTCGATCGCGCAGTCGTAGCGGGGGTCGTCGTGCTCCCGGTCGGGGTAGAGCACGCCACGGCTGTGCGATCCCGGAAGGACCCACAGACAGCCGTTGTCGATGGCCGCGTCGTCGAGAGCGATCCAGACCCCGGTCAGGGAGCGGTCGCGGGTGGGGATGAAGTGCTCGTCCTGATGCCAGGCCTGCCCGGCCTTACCCTCAGCCTTCATGAAGAGCATGGACTGGATGGCCTTCACGTTTGGTCCGATCACGCGGGTCAGGGCATCGACGATCACCGGTTGGTGCATCGCTCCCTGGAGCACGGGAGAGATCTTGTGCGGGAAGTTGATGGCGACGTAGCGGCGCATCGCGGCGTCGTCGGACTCACTCGGGTCGGCTGGCTCGAGTCCGTCGACTCGCCCTCGATCCCCGCGGCAGATCCTGGCGGTCTCCGCACGCAGGCGCGCCACCTCCGCCTGGGTGAGAGCGTCCTCGAGCACGACGAAACCGTGCTCGGTGTAGGTGGCAAGGTCTCGCTGCAGCGCAGTGGTGGTTGTCATGTGGATCAGCGTGCCATCCACAGGAAGGACCTAACATGGATCAACCACGCATGAGAGTGTCTGATCGTGACCTTCGTTGCCCTGGGAGACGTCGGGTCGGCCGTCTACCAGCCCGGTTCGGCGGTCGGTCCGCGTGACATGTCGCAGTTCCAGCTGGTGTGGATCCTGCGCGGCAGCGCCGACTGGTCCACCAGCGGCGTCACGCGCACGCTGCGTCCTGGTCAGCTGGTCCTGGTGCAGCCGGGCACCCGTGACCACTGGCAGTGGGACCGCTCCGACCCCACCACTCACGGCTACGTCTACTTCACCCTTCCTGGCTCCTGGCGCCCGACGCCCGGTGACTGGCCGGTCCAGCGGCTCATCGGTGAGGACGACCCGATCCCCAGCGCGTTGCGCTACCTGCTCCGCCTCGACCCCACGTCCGAGCACGACCGGGCGATCGCCGCGGAGCTGATCCGGTTCGTGCTGGTTGTCTTCACCCACGCGTCCGTCCTGGGAGACCGCGACGGGCTCCCGCCCGCCCTCGAGGCTGCCGTCGACCATGTCTATCGGGCCTGGACTCCGTCCGGCATCGCCCGACCGGTCGGGCTCGCTGAGCTCGCGAGGGCCGCCAGCCTTTCCTCCGGCCAGCTCAGCCGGATCTTCCGGAAGCGGTTCGGCGTCGCGCCCGTGACCGCCTTCGAGCTGCTCCGACTCTCGCGAGCAGCGACCCTCCTGTCCCAGAGCGACCTACCGGTCACCGCCATCGCCCGCTCCTGCGGGTTCGCCGACGCCGGTCACTTCTCACACCGCTTCCGACGGACCTACGGCTCGCCGCCCGGCCGCTACCGCCAGAGCGAGACTTCGCCCGACCCGGCTGCTCCGCTGGCGACCGCCCGCCTCCTCCCACTCGCGGCACGTCTCCTCCGCTAGATCGCCAAGGTCAGGGTCGACGTGTGGTGCCTCCGGGGCAATCGCCAGCCGGCGTGGGTCTGCCCTCTCGCGCGAGTGTGTGGCGGCACCAGGGATGGGCAACGGCGGAGACGCGCTCGCCGAGTACGCCCGACACGCCGGTCACGCCGACCTGCTGCGTGAGTGCATCGACGACCGCACCGGGCAGTGAGGCAGCGGGGCTTACCATCGGATCCTCGACGTTCGGAATCCCGCCGTCTTCAGCAGCGCAGCGTTGGTCGCCACGACCTTCGCCATGGCGGCAGACTCAGCGGTTGGCACCGGACCAGTATTCCGGATTCAACGTCGCCGGCGTGGACGTCATCGAGTACCCGGATTGGGCGCGCATGGGTGTATACGTGATGCCGCTCGACGTGCACGAGCCGATCGAGCACGTCGTGGAAGGTATCCAGCAGACTGCTCGACCACGTGGACGCGACAAGAGCGACTGGTGGATCGCGCCGACGACGCGACCGGCCGCACTCGATGAGCTTCTGGTCGCTCAAGGCGCCGAGCTTACCGAGGTGACCGACATCTTGGCCTACGACATGAGCTCCCGCGTTCCAGACACCGGCCCGACATCGAGGATCAGCTGCCGTGTCGTCCACGATGCGCGGGCCTTGAATGAGGCTGAACAAGTATCGGCTGTCATGTGGGGCGGCGAGCCGTCAACTGGAGAGCGTCGCGAACAGCAACTGCGCGACATCTGCAGTCCCGCTGGACTCCGAGGGAGGTTTCCGCGTGGTGGCCACCATCGAGGGCCGCCCGATCGCCACAGGTGGCTGCCAAGTCGCTAGAGCGGTTGCTCGGCTGTACGGCGCGTGCACGTTGCCAGACGCGCGCGGCTTGGGCGGCTACCGTGCCGTGCTGCGGACACGCTTGGAGGTTGCCCATGCCCAGGGTGCGACACTGGCCCTCGTCGATCCCGAACGTAGAACGTCCGCAATCCGGTTTACGGTGGCCTCATGATGGACAGCGTCCCCGAGAGGATCACGGCGCGGCAGTTCCACTACGCCGTCGGCGTGGACGACTGGCGGGTGGCGGATGGCGGGGCCTGTGTGCACTTCCGCACGGGGTCGTTTGGCGCTGGTGCACGGCTCGTGCACGCGATCAGCGAGATTCCCGGCATCGACGATCACGCTCCCGACGTCGATCTGCGCCTGGACGCCGTGACCGTGCGCCTCTTCACCACCGCCCCCGCACCGGACGGGCTCAGTGCCCGCGACGTCGAGGTGGCACGGCTCATCTCGAAGGCGCAGCAACTCGGATTCACCGCAGATCCGTCTGCTGTGCGGAACGTCGTGATCGTCATCGACGCGCTCGACATCCCCGCGGTGCTGCCGTTCTGGCGTGCCGTCCTCGGCTACGGCGACCGCACAGACGGGCCCGTGGACGAACTGAGCGACCCGCACCGCCGGAAGCCAGTTGTCTGCTTCCAGCAGCTGGATGCTCCGCGCCCGCAGCGTAACCGGATTCATCTGGACGTCTGGGTGCCTCACGACCAGGCCGAAGCGCGGGTCGCAGCAGCAATCGCCGCGGGTGGGCACCTGGTGACCGACCAGTGGGCACCGTCCTGGTGGGTACTGGCCGACCCGGAGGGCAACGAGGCTTGCGTCGCCACCAGGATCGGCACCGATGGACACGGCTACCCGTAAGGGCCGTGGCGCCAATGCGGATGAGCCGCGATGCGGCGCCAACCCGGCCCACATCGGCTATGTCGGTGACGGCTGACAGGACGGGCACCAGAAGGACACGCGCGCCTCGCTCGGTCTGTCGACGGCCGACGGCTGCCGTGCCGAGCGTCTGTTCGGAGGCGTGGACTGAAGGGCACCGCGCGAAGCGACACCGTGCAGCAGGTCGTCGCTCGTGGGGAAGGTGTCCGCGAGAATTCGGGTGCCGCACCTCCTGCATGGTTGACCTGCTCGTCGGTAGACCCAGAGCCGGTGACCGCGGCGGGTGTTGCCCGTGGTGGTCTGCTCGGCGCGGTCCTTGTTGAGCACCAGGAGACGATGCGTCTTGTCGAGCAACTGCGGTACGACGTCGACCTGACCCACGGGGGTGTCGGGGTGGACGCCCAGCAGGAAGCACACCTCGGCCTTGTACATGTTGCCGACCCCGGACAGGTTGCGCTGGTCGAGCAGCGCCTCGCCGACCGGCCTGTCGGGCAACGAGAAGACCCGGCGGGCGGCTTCGTCGATGGACCAGTCGGCACCGAGCAGATCAGGTCCGAGATGACCGACGACGGTGTGCTCGTCGTCGCGGGACACCACATCGACAATGCCGAGTCGGAAGCCGACGGCCTGCCAGCTCTCGGTGGCGAGCACCACCCGGGCCTGGAAGGCAGGCGAGCGCCATGCGGAGCCGACCGGGTAGATGTGCCACGAGCCCTCCATCTTGAGATGGGTGTGCAACGTGACCTGCTCGAAGCGGGTGAGGAGGTGCTTGCCGCAGCTGACGGTCTCGAGGACGGGCCTCCCGGTGAGATCGACCTCGGCCCACTGGGGCACTCGGATGTCACACGTCGTGAGCAGTCTCCCGCTCAGCGCCTTGTCCAGACGTCGAGCCGTACGCCACACGGTGTCACCCTCGGGCATCGGCTCGGCCTCCTGGTCGGACGTCGATCAGGAGCTCCGCAACCTCAGCCCGCGAGGGGTGACATGGAACCCCGCCGCCTCGAGGGCAGTCGACAGTGGTGACCCGAGTATGTGCGCTCCGTCGGCCCGCTCGACCGTGAGCCTGCCGAGGGCGCCGTCGCGCACTGCGAGGACCAACGCATCGACGGCTGGCTGGAGGCGTGCAGGGTCCGGGGAGAACGTCAGCAGGGTTCGGCCACCACGCTCGACGTACAGCGCGAGAGCGCCGTCCGCGACAACCACGACAGCACCGGCCTTGCGCCCGGGTCGGTGCCCGGCGTTGGCGGCGTCGGCGACGCGGTCCGGCCATGGGAGGGCGGCGCCGAACGGGTTGGCCGGGTCGGTTGCCGCGAGCACCAGCGCGCTCGTCTCCGGCTCAGCGCCTCGGGCCTCGCTCGACAGGGAGCGCAACCTGTCGACGGCTCCCGTGGCGCCGAACTGCGCCGCCCCGAGACCCGCGACGAAGTAGCCACGGCGGCAGCGGCCGGACTCCTCGAACGCCGACAGCACCTTGTAGACCGCGGCGAAGCCACCAGGCGTGCGTTCGCTGGCGACGGCGCCGCGGGTGACGACACCATGGCGCTCGAGGAGTGACTCGGCGGCCGCGTGGGCGCGCCGCGTCGGATCCGCCTCGCGAGCCGGCGTCAGGGACCAGCGACCTCCGACGGTCGGCGGACCGGTGCGCGACGGCATCGACGACCTGCCTGCGGAACCGCGCAGGTTGCGCCGTCCGGGAGCAACTCGGTGGCGAGGTGCCTGGCGACGCGAGCGGTGGCTGCCACGGCCGGCGCCGAGCATCGCTCGCAACGGGGAGATCGTGTCGTTGGTGAGGTGGCCCGCCCAGGTGAGGTCCCACACCACTGCCGCCAGCAGCTGGTCGTCGGTGGAGCCGACGGCGTCGGAGAGCTGCCGGAAGAAATAGCCACCGCCACCGCCCAGGACGTCGAGGACGGCGCGGTGGCTCTCGCCGAGGTCCAGCTCTGCGAAGTCGGGCAGCGTCAGTGGCGCAGTGTCGGCAGCGTGCAGCGAGACCCAGCCGTCGGTGCCTGGCAGTGCTCCCGCCCCCGCCCAGGTGACCTCGCCGGCGGCGGTGAGCTCGTCGAGCATGGACGGGTGGTAGTCGACGAGGCGACCGCTGAGGACGAAGGA
>JACDHG010000254.1 GCA_013821195.1 Propionibacteriales bacterium | reverse complement strand
TGCTTGAGGCCGTCGACCAGGAGCGGCTGCTCGAAGCCGATGACCACCGTGACGCAGCCACCGGGGACCTTCCGGCGCACGACCCGGCCAGCCGGGGCTTCGCGGTAGCTGTAGTAGGCACGAACGTAGTCGGCCAACGCTGGCGGTGGCCGACATACCACTATCTCGACGAACTCTGCTGTGGTGATGAGACAAAGACTACGACCAAGGGGATCGGCGGGGCGTCGACACAAGCGGCGCGCGTGTCAGTTGCCGAAGGCTCAGCGACACACCTCGGCTCGGCGAGTCGAGCGCGTGTCGTTTGGGATCCCTCTCCGGAACGCGTACCTGGCTGGTGTGCCCTTATCGCACAGTTAGGGCGTGTACGAGCCCCGGTGCTGAGCGTTTCGCCGGACTACTCACTCAAGAAGCCCTCGATGGCCGTGGCCAGGGCTGGGCGGTCAGGGCCGAGCCAGTAGAAGTGGCTCTGTGCGTTTGACTGCCGATGAGGCCCTCTTGGTCGAAGCACGCCCACAGGCGGTCCGAACTGATCCCGCTTCGGTGACAGACAACCTGATGTGACGGTTCGCCCTAAACGCTTTCCAGCGGATAGCGGAAGAGTTCGGCAGTACGGCTCCCGACAATGTCCTCACGTTGTCCCAGATCGTCCGGATTGGTCGTGCGACGCTGTCCCGGAGTCACGCTCAACGAGGCTCGTGCAGAGCCGCTCGCCGATGGCGGTGTCCTGGATCCCAAGCCCGCTGAGGTCGGCAATCGTTACCGCGGCTCCGGTCGGTCGCTGCGGAGTGACGGAGTTGAGGATGTCGCCGATGGTCCGAGGCGGATGTCGCAGGTCATCCAGATCAATGCCTTGGAGTTCGCCCAGCGAGACTGACTGGGCGAGATCGTCGACGGCGACCAGGTCCGCGCCGATGAGTAGCTCGAGAGCGAGTTCCTTCTTGCCGGGGCTGTCAGAGCCGACCGCGGTGATGTGGACGTCTGGGCCGACCCATTCAGCTCGGAGTATTGGCGACGTCGCACCGGTGACGGTGACTATGCACTGTGCGTCGCGCACGGCCTTCTCGATGGTCGTCGCGTACTCGATGTCGACCCGGCACCAGGTGCGGGCTTCCTCGACGAAAGCCTTGGCGCGTCGAGGGTCTCTGCCGGTCACGCGAACGACTTGAGGTGTCCGGACGGCGAGTAGGCCAGCCAATTGGTGTCTCGCCTGTCCGCCGGTGCCGATGACAGCTGCGACGGCGAAGGTTTGGGGGGCCAGGATGTCGTTGACCAGTGCCCCGGCAGCGCCGGTGCGCAGCTCGGTCAGATAACCGTTGTCCAGAAGCACAGCCTCGAGTTCGCCGGTCTCAGCGTCGAACACGGTTGAGAAGCCACCGCTCGTTGCGCGACCAGTAAGAGCGTTGCCCGGGAACCCGGTCGACGTCTTGATTGTGAAGCGCCGGCTCCCGGGGAGGTGGGCGCCCTTGACGTGTGCCTCGCCCAAGGCGGAGCCGTCACCACGCCGGATGGCGAGGTGCCAGGGTGGCGGGGACGAGGTCGCCTCGTTCGCCGCGGCTGTGAATGCGGTCCGTGCTGTGGTGATGGCGTCCTCGATGGTGATGGAGGAGCGAATCAGGTCTTCGTCGAAGACCCGTGGCGACGGCGGGATGGATGGAGCCATTCATCCGGCTCCGAGGCAGTCGGTGAGGGTGTCTGCGCTGATGTTTCGTCCGGTGACGACGACGACGGTCGTCCGGCGGTCTGTGTTGATCGTTCCGGTGAGTAGTGCCGCGATTCCCGCGGCCGCTGAGCCTTCGACGACCAGCCCGAATGAGAGCGCGAGCGTGCGGACGGCGTGTCGGATGGCGTCCTCGTCGACGGTCAGGAGGCGGGTGCCTGCGGCGGCCAGGATTGCGGGCGTCTGGGTATCGTCGGCGATGTTGCCCGCGAGTCCGTCAGCCACGGTGTTGCCCACCGTGACCGTGCGGATCTCTCGTGTGGCGACTGCGGTCGAGACCGCTGTTGATGCCAGCGCCTCGACGCCGGTGACGGTGACGTGACGGTCACTGCACTTCGCGCGCATGGAGACCCCGGCTGCGAGACCGCCGCCTCCGACTGGCACGACGATGTCGAACTCGTCGATCTCCTCGGCCATCTGGGTCTCCAACTCGTCGACGAGGGTTCCCTGCCCGGCGATGACTTGGGGATCGTTGTAGGCAGAGACGTAGCGCCCCTTCCCGGAGCGGACTAGGTCGAGCGCTACATCTTCGGCTTCGTCGTAGCTGTCACCGCGTTCGAGGAGTTCGATGGGGAACTGACGCAGCGCCGCGATCTTCGCGGGCGATGCGGTGGTCGGCACCACGACGGTGGCCGCGACGCCGAGGCGCGAACAGGCCCAGGCGACGCCGAGCCCGTGGTTTCCAGCCGATGCGGTGATGAGTCGCCGCGGCTGGCTGTCGGTGCGGGAGCTGTCGAATGCTGCGGCTACCAGTGCGCCCCGCACCTTGAAGGCCCCGGTTGGCTGCAACGATTCCAGCTTGAGAAGTACCTGATGTCCGTCCATGTCGACCTCGATGAGCGGGGTGGGAACCAGATGCTGGTTGACCACTCGCGCCGCGTGGTCCAGGTCGGCTCGAGTGACGGTCGGCGGCGGCAGGGTGGTCATGCGAGGGACTTCCGAGATGCTTGGGACGGTCCTGTG
>JACDHG010000134.1 GCA_013821195.1 Propionibacteriales bacterium | reverse complement strand
CTCCGACATCGAGAGGCTGGGCGTGGGCGTGGGCGTGATCGGCCTGCAGGAGATGGGAAGCCGGGACCGGAGAGACGCCGTGAGGGAGCAGCTGGTCGACTGCGGCTCGTGCCAGTTCGACGCCTTCATGCCCGACGGTGCCGGGCCGGCCGCGATACCCATCCTCTACAAGTCGTCGCGCTTCCGCCTGGTGAGCACGGGGACACAGCAGGTCTCCGACGCCACCTACGTCGGCCCCAGCGGTGCAGGTCCGTCCACCATCGCGCCGAAGTTCCTCAGCTACGTGCACCTGCTGCACCGCGTCACCGGCCAGGACATGTACGTCATCAACAGCCACGCCGTGGCCAGCGTCCAGGCAAGCGATGGGGGACCCAACTACGAGCACCCCGAACGACTCGGCCTGTACCGCCAACACATGGATGGTCTCAAGGCGATGATCGCCGAGTTCGAGGCGACCGGTGCTGCCGTCTTCACGACCGGTGACTTCAACGTCAACTATCGCCGCGACAGCGTGCTCCGGGACAAGCTCTTCCCCTATGACAACATGAGCCAGGTCGACGTCTTCGCCAGCTACACGTTCCTCGGGATGCCCGAGTACGGCACGCACCTGAGTGAGTCCGGCACCAACGACACCCGTCTCATCGACTACGTGTCATCCCTGAGCCACCCCGCCGTGGTGCCGAAGGCCCAGAAGATCCTGATGGGATACAGCTCCGACCACCGACCGGTCCGGGTCCGTTACGCCATCACCGGAACCACCGTGACCCCCTCCGCTGCTGGCGACCTCTGACTCGAGCACCGAGACCGCCGGACTCGGGGGCGATGACCCGGGTCCCCGGCACCGCGACCGATGGGGTCTACCAGCAGAAGGTGTCGATCCCGGCGACGGTGACGTCGATGCTTCGCCGACCACCCGACGTGGACGGTCCCCTTGGACAGCACCAGGTTGGCGCACAGCCCTGGTTGGTCGCAGCAGAGCGGAGCCGGGTACTACACGGGCACCCACTCACAGACCACCAAGCGGGACGCCGTCGTCGGGACGTCAGGCACGACCGTGCGAGTAGAGGGGCTTGGCGTAGCGACTCCCTAGCCGGCCATCCTGCTGCGGCGCGTCAGACCCCGTAACGCACGGACCGGCGCACCCATCATGTAACCGGTCGAACGGATCGCCGACGAGTGCCAGACGTTGCTCCACCTGGACCACTGCCGCCTCTTGTCCACGCACACGACCTGAGTGTCGACCTCGGCAAACTCCCCGAAGTGGTCTGCGACGGCTGTCAGCGTCTGGTTCCAGAACCGGTCTTCCTGGCGGTGTCCACCCAATGTCAGGCCCAGCTCGAAGATCGGGTCGGATGCGCGCATGAGCACCTGAGCCTGGGCAACTGTCTGGCCGTCGACCTCAGTCGCGCTGAACGTGATCCAGCCTGCGAACATGTGGCCCTGCGGTGTCATCAACGTGAATGACTCCTCGTCGGCGTACAGCACCATCACACCGGTCGACAGCTTCATCTTCCCCGGAAGCGTCATATTGAGCAGGGCCACCTCACCCGGCTCGATCCCGGTCAGCGGCGCGTAGAAGCTGTTGCCCTCGGGCCAGAAGTCGGGGAATCGCTGCTTCCAGGTCGCGATCAGATCCATGGGAGACACCCGCTCGCGGGGCAGACTCACCTGATAGGTCTTCTGCCACATCTTTCCGAAGCCCTGGATCGGGCCGGCGAGGCGTTTGCCTGTCACGTTGAGGTTGATCGCTCCTTCAGGCACATTGGAGACGTTCAGCCGCGACACCGCCTTCGCCCAGTAGGTCGCATCGCGCGCGGCCACCTGCTTCTCCCGAGTGTTCTCGACGGTCCGGTCGTCCATGCCATCCATGGTGTCCTCCTTCTCTACCCGGCGTCGGCTGCGTTGAGCGCGGACTGCTCGGAGTCGTGGATGCTGACTGCCTCGTCAAGCCGGGTCAGCTCGAATATCTGGCGGTAGTGGTCGGACAAGCCGTACGCCATCAACTGCTGTGAGCGCCGATTCGCCCGGACGAGCAAGGTGACCAGGAGCCCGATACCGCCACTGTTCATGTAGGACAGGTCGGAGAAGTTCAGCACGATCGCCTCGGCGTCACCTGCCGCGGCGTACGCGCTCATGAGCACGTCCTCCGAACCCGCCGTCACGTCTCCCCGAATGTCGACCACGCTGGCCGGTCCGTGTCGGCGTACGTCGAACGTTGCTGTCGCATCGGTCATGTGCTGCTTCTCTCTGCGCCGCGCACGGCGCTGTCCTCGTCGGGGTTGATGGCCAGGAAGTCGGCCAGGCGGGTGATCTCGAATATCTCGCGATAGTGGGGGGTGAGGCCGTAGGCCAGAATGGGGATTGTGCGCGCACGTGCCCTGGCGAGCAGCCCGACGATCAGCGCGATGCCGGTCGAGTTGATGTAGCCCGCGCCCTCGAAGTTGAGGATCACCGCATCCGGCCCCTCGCGGGTGGCCTCCGCCCAGGCGGTGTCCAGGGAATCCTCGGCCCGTGCGTTGACGTCGCCCACCAAGTCGATGACCGCCACCCGGTCTCGCCGTCGTATCACCGTTGACATCTCACTGGTCGTCATCGTCGCCTCTCTCATGTTCGATCTCCGACTTGTCGTCAAGGTGCATCACCAGCTCGAGTGTGTGCACCTTCCCGTCGCTCATCTCGTGCGCCTCGTCGACCATGTTCTTGATGAGGAACAGCCCCCATCCGCGGGGGCGTTGCAGACCCGCGAGCTTCGCCTCGATGTCCGGCGTCTCGCTCTCGCGGTCTGTCGAGGCTCCGCCCTGGTCAGTGATCTGGACGCGCACCTGCCCCGATCCCGTCAGGACCCGGACCTTGACCGGCTGGTCGGCGCGGTAGCCGTTGCCGTGCTCCATCGCATTCATCGTGGCTTCACCGACTGCCGTCTCGAGCCGCTCGAGCCGTGCGTCGGTGAGGCCGAGCGGCGCGACGACCGCGCTCACTGTCGTCAGCGCAAGCCGCTCATTGCCCTCGGCGCTGGGCACATCGAACTCCGTGAGCTGGCGCATGGGTGCTGGACCTTCCTCTGCGGGCGTCGATCCCCCGGCGCGAGCCAAGGTGACCATCGTGATGTCGTCCTCCTGCTCGGCGTCGGGTCCGGTGTGCTCGCGCAGGTCTGCGAGCACCAGATCGATCAGCTCACCGCCACCGGGGTATGTCGCGACAGCCTCCTTCAAGCGCGGGAAGCCGAACATGTGCCCGTCGGGGTCATGTGCCTCGACCACACCATCGGAGTGCAGCAGCAGTGAGTCGCCAGGGGCGAGGACGGTCTCCTTCTCCTCGTAGGCCATCCCGGTCATCAGCCCGAGCGGCATCCCCCTGGCCCGTAGCTCGACGGATCCGTCGGCGGTTTTCACATACGGCAGGTCGTGACCTGCGTTGGCGAAGCGGAACCGACCAGTCGCCGGCTCCAGTACGCCGTACAGGCATGTCACGAACATCTTGGGGGGCATGTCGGGACACAGGTGCTCGTTGACCCGCTCCAGCACCTCGCCGGGCTCGACCAGTCGCTGCGCCGAGGCGCGGAGCACGCTACGGGTGGCGGCCATGACCAAAGCGGCCGGGACACCCTTGTCGGTGACATCGCCCACGACGAACCCCACCTGACCATCGGGCAGGGAGATCACGTCATAGAAGTCGCCCCCGACCTCGCGCGCGGGGCGGTAGAGGGCCGCAACTTCCCAGCCGGGCAGGTCCGGAAGCTGCTTCGGCAGGAAGTTCTGCTGGATCAGCCTTGCGACCTCGAGCTCCTGCTCGAACCGTTCACGAGTCCGCGCCTCGGCCTGCTGCTGGCGGACGAGCTGGCCGACCCGAAGTGCCGGTGCAGCCTGCGCGGCCAGGTTGTCGAGCAGCTTGCGGTCGTCGAGGGAGTAGTCCTGTTCGGAGCGACGAGGCCCAAGGTTCAAGACGCCGATCAGCTCCCCTTGGGACACAAGTGGCACAGCAAGCTGCACTCCAGCAGCCTTCATGGCCGTTAGCGCGGGGGAGTCGAGCTCCAGCGTCTCGATGCCCACCACGCCACTGGCACCTTGCAGATAGGCCAGCAGCGGGTCGTTCGGCGCGATGTCGACCGGGGGAGGCTCGTCGACTAGCGCGACCGGTTTCGCCGAAGCAGCGTCACGCACGGCTCGGTCGACCCCCGCTCGGTCGAGGAAGCGGCGGCGGAAGGATCCCGTCAGTGTGCTCATGGTGAGTCCTGTCTAACCGAGCGGCGTCCACGAACCGTTACGGAGCGCCTGCTTTGCCTGTGTCGCAGGAGTTGGTCCATCGCTACGGCCTGAGCCACAGGGAGACATGCGCCGGCAGCACCGTCTCGTGGACGGCGGCACGCAGGTCGGCGCCCACTGCGTCCAGGTCGAGCTCGTAGCGGAGCCGTCTACCGAACGTGGCGAGTGTGCGGGCGGCGTCGTACCTGCTGCGGTAGAAGCGCCGGTCCACGGTTCCCTGGATCCGAGCGCGGACGGGGCGGAACAACGCGGCGACCGCGAGCGTGGAGCCGGCCACCGCGAGCTCGGACTGTCTGGTGACGGGGTTCAGTACCAGTTGCAGCAGCAGCACCGAACCGAGGTAGGCACCGGCGAGGACGGCGGTGAGGGATCCGTAGACGAGGGCGCGGTTGATGATGACGTCGATGCCGTACAAGCCGTGTCGCAGGATGGCTATCCCGATCGAGATGGGCAGGAGGGCGAACAACAGGAATCCGGCGTGATCCAGCACTGTGAGCCACCCCGGTTCCCGGCCCGAGGTCGACGTGAGAATCGACGCGATGATGCTGACCACGAACAGCGAGGCCACCAATGCACCCGCGGTGGCCAGCCACTTCAGCTGCTGGCGCTCGACACCGCGCGAACCGCGGAAGCGCCACACCAGGCCCGCCGCGGACGCGAGGATGCACAACGCGAACGCGGGGAGCAGGATCGCCAACGCGATCTCGAGAACTGGCCGTGCCCATTCGAGGGCGAGTGGGTTCGAGACGTTGGGCACCGGACCCGCCTCGAGCTGACCTGGGGACAAGAGGAGGACGACGGTCAGGGCACCGACTGTCACCGCGGACAGCCACGCGACCGGCCGCCAGCGGGGCGAGGGCAAATGGCCGTCAGGGTAGCGCAGGATCAAGAACGTGCCCGTCAGTCCGAGCGCCGGCGCCCAGATGCCGCTGGCAACAGTTGCTGCCACCTCAGGTCCTGGAAGGGACCCGGGGTCGACGAGCAGGCCGTAGCGGGCGTAGTTGTCGGCCAGTCCGCCGATGCCCCAGACGAACCCGATGCCGAGGAGCAGCCAGCCGATCGTGTTTCGCGGTTGGTGCCGCAGAATCAGCAGGCCGGTCAGCGGAAATGAGGTGAGCAGGACGATCACGAGCCCTGCCTCGGTGGCTCGCGGGGTGTTTGCGACCGCATCTTGGTCGACCAACGAGAATGACACGGCGACAGCGATCATGGCGACGAAGAACCACCACGCCGCCCAAGCCGACCTCCGCAGTGCGCGGTCTGACATCGCCCTCACGGTCGGAGCCAGAGCGAGACGTGAGCCGGCTGCACGGTCACGTGCACGGCTGCGCGCAGGTTTGTGCCCACGGCATCCAGGTCCAGCTCATGGCGTAGCCGCGTCGCGAACGCGTCGAGTGTTCGGGCGGCGTCGTAGCGGCTGCGGTAGAACCGCCGATCCACGGCAGCCTGGATCCGGGTGCGGGCAGGGCGGAACAGTGCGGCAACCGCGAGGGTCGAGCCGGCGACCGCCAGGTCGGACTGCTCGGTGAGCGGGTTCAGCGCCAGCTGCAGGAGAAGCACCGAGGCGAGGTAGACGCCGACAAGGGCCGCGGTGAGCAAGCCGTAGACGAGAGCGCGGTTGATGATGACGTCGATCTCGTAAAGGCCGTGACGGAGGATGGCGATCCCGATCGAGATGGGCAGCAGCACGAAGGCCGGTGCCGAGACGGCTTGCAGCAAGCCGACCCACGCCGGTACCTCCTGCCCACCCATCGCCGTTTGGGTGACCAACGTTGACATCAGCGTGACCAGGAAAAGGAATGCCACCAGGGCCCCGGCTGTGGCGAGCCACTTGAGTTGCTCACGCTCGACCCCACGCGAGCGGCGGAAGCGCACGACAAGGCCGAAGGCTGACGCGAGGATGCACATCGGCAAGAGGGGTAGGAAGACGACCAGTATGACGTCGAGCACGGGTTGAGCCGACTCGACGGCGATCGGGTTCGCCATCGAGGGAATCGGGCTTTCCTCGAGCCGACCCGGCAACAGGTCGACGGCCACGGTCACCATCACGATCGTCACCGCGGACAGCCATGCCACAGGTCGCCAGCGGCGAGAAGGCAGCCGACCGTCGGGGTAGAGCAGGATCAAGAAGGTCCCCATCAGCCCGATGGCCGCAGCCCAGGTGCCCTCGTTCAGCGCGGCGACCACGTCCGGTCCCGGGAGCGACCCGGGGTCCACCAGCAGGCCGTAGGTGGCGTAGTTGTCGGCGAAGCCGGTCAGGCCCCACACCAGGCCGATGCCCTGCAGGAGCCAGCCGATCGTGTTGCGCGGCTGGCGCCGCAGGATCAGCAGGCCGGTCATGGGGAAGGTGAACACCAAGACAACGAACGCCAACTCGCCCGCCGCGCCAGCGGCTGAGCCCCACGTCTCCGCCGACCTCGAATGCTCGACCAGGCTCAGCGGCACACTGGCGGCGATCATCACGACAAGGAACCACCACACCGCCCACGCTGACCTGCGCAGCGCGCGGTCTGACATCGCCCTCACGGTCGGAGCCAGAGCGAGACGTGAGCCGGCTGCACGGTTGCGTGCACGGCGGCGCGCAGGTCGGCGCCGACGGCATCCAGATCCAGCTCGTGCCGGAGGCGGACGGCGAAGTCGTCGAGGGTGCGGGTGGCGTCGTAGCGGCTGCGGTAGAACCGGCGGTCGACGACGTGACGGCTACGCGTGCGCACCGGTCCGAACAGTGCCGCAACCGCCAGGGTGGAGCCGGCGACAGCCAGGTCGGACTGGTTGGTAAGCGGACTCAACACCAGCTGCAGAAACAGCACCGAGCCGAGATAGACGGCGGCCAGGGTCCCGGTCAGGAAGCCGTAGACAAGAGCTCGGTTGATGATGACATCGATGCCGTACAGCCTGTGCCGGAGAATGGCGATCCCGATGGCTGCAGGTAGGAGGACGAACGACAGCACCGACAGGGTTTGTAGGGCTGTGACCCAGCCTGTCGCATCCGCGGAGATCAGATTGGTGTCTTTCAAGAACACACTGACCATCGTCAGCAGATAGACGAACGCCACACCTGCTCCCGCTGTCGCCAGCCATTTCAGCTGCTGCCTCTCGATGCCATGCGAACGCCGGAAG
>JACDHG010000253.1 GCA_013821195.1 Propionibacteriales bacterium | reverse complement strand
GACATCGGATCAGCACCATCGGCTAGGTCAAGCTCGAAGGCGGCCGCCTCGAACGGCTCGCCCGCAGTGACCTCGAGACCTGCCCGCCGCAGCAACCGCAGCTCGGGCGCCGGCTGAGACACAAGGACGCCATCGGCCACGAACAGCTCACGGACGAAGGTCAGCACCCCGGCCCAGCCGGCCGCCTCGACGTCGGTGGCGCTGCGGCCGTCCTCACGCGACCATCCCCACAGCAGCACCCGGTCGTCGAGGGTGAGCACCTGTGGGGCGTAGAACGACGGGCCGCTGTCCAGCTCGCCCGCCGCGACTGGGGTGAACCGGGGACCAGCGACGGTGTCGGCGAGGTCGCCGATGAACCAGCGCACCCCGTCGAGGGAGAACCCGCCGCCGACCTGCCGCCACAGCGACACCAGCAGCACCCATCGCCCGTCCACCCGCATCAGGTTGGGGCACTCCCAGATGTTGGCGGGGGCGGCGGTGGCCGCAAGCGGGTCGGCTGCGGTCAGCAACGCACCCAGCGGGACCCAGGCCCGTAGGTCGTCGCAGCCGTACACCAGCAGTTGCGGTTGGCCGTGGCGGTGGCCGGCGCCCTGCACGGCGTAGCGGTGACCGGCCAGCTCAAACACGAAGGGGTCGCGGACGTCGGTGATCGCCGGGTCGTCCGGCATGCCCGTCACCGAGCCCTGCTCGGCCACCCAGGTCTGCATCCGCCTGTCGCCGCGGGCAAGCAACACCTGCGAGCGTCCGCCGTCGTCGACGACACCGCTGTAGACGGCGATCGGCACACCGGTGTCGTCCACCACGCAGCCGCTCCAGCAGCCATACGCGTCCAGCTCGCCGGGGCGGTTGACCAGCGCGATCGGCTCCGGCTGCCAGTGGACCAGGTCGGTCGAGCTGATATGACCCCACTTGATCGCCTCGTGCACCGGCCGCTCGGGGTTGTGCTGGAAGAACACGTGGTAGCAACCGTCGACGTATGAGCAGCCGTTCGGGTCGTTCACCCAGCCGCGGTCGGGACGCCCGTGCAGCCCCGGGAACGCCGGGTCCGGGTGCTCGCGCCGCACGACAGCCACCATACGTGGGCACACGCCGTGGTGGCAGGCCTGCGCGACCCAGCAGTCCTTGACCGGCTCTTGTACGGTGCGCCAATGGCACACCGACACCCGTCCCGCCTCGACGAGCTCGACGAAGGCCTGGACGTCCGACCCCAGTTCTCCCGAGAGGGCGAGACCGTCGACATCCCACGACGCAAGATCTCGCAGACCTCGGTGGCACCGGAGACGGCCTACCAGATCATCCGCGACGAGTTGATGCTCGACGGCAACGCCCGGCTCAACGTTGCGACATTCGTGACGACCTGGATGGAGCCCGAGGCGGACAAACTGCTGCAGGAGTCCGCGGCCACGAACATGATCGACAAGGACGAGTACCCGCAGACCGCGCAGATCGAGTCGCGCTGCCTCGACATCCTCGCCGACATGTGGCACGTCCCGTCCCCCGACGAGCCCATCGGCTGCTCGACCACCGGCTCAAGCGAGGCGTGCATGCTGGCCGGGCTGGCGATGAAATGGCACTGGCGCCGGCGCCACCACCTGACCGGTCAGGACGCTCAGCGTCCCAACCTGGTGATGGGAGCCAACGTCCAGGTGTGCTGGCTGAAGTTCTGCCGCTACTGGGATGTCGAGGCGCGCACCGTGCCGGTGCGCCGCGGCGACACGGTGATGCACCCCGAAGACGCAGGCGCGGCCTGTGACGAGAACACTATTGGCGTCGTCGCGATTCTCGGGTCGACGTTCGACGGCGCGTACGAGGACGTCAAGGGCATCGCTGCCGTGCTCGACGACGTGCAGCGCGACACCGGCCACGACATCCCGATCCACGTCGACGCCGCATCGGGCGGTTTCATCGCGCCGTTCCTGGACTCCGAGCTCGAGTGGGACTTCCGGGTGCCGCGCGTGCTGTCCATCAACGCCTCAGGGCACAAGTACGGGCTTGTGTACCCCGGCGTCGGCTGGATCCTGTGGCGCGACGACAAGTCGCGGCCCGACGACTTGATCTTCCATGTCGACTACCTCGGCGGCGACATGCCGACGATGGCGCTGAACTTCTCCCGCCCCGGCGCGCAGGTGGTGGCGCAGTACTACTGCTTCCTGCGGCTGGGCCACGACGGCTACGTACGGGTGCAGCAGCACTCACGCGACGTTGCGATGTACCTGGCGGAGCGGATCTCCCGGATGGGAGCGTTCGAGCTGATCTCGGACGGCAGTGACCTGCCGGTCGTTGCCTTCTGTCTCAACGGCGCGGCCACCAAGACCGGCAAGCCGCGCAAGGGCAGCTTCGCCGACAAGGCCGACTTCACCGTCTGGGACATCTCGGATGCATTGCGTACCGGCGGCTGGCAGGTCCCGGCGTACTCCTTCTGCGCCGACCGCGAGGACCTCAATGTGCTGCGGATCGTCGTCCGCAACGGTTTCAGCCGGGACTTGGCCGCGATGCTGCTCGACGACCTCGGCAGCGCCATCGACAAGCTGAGCGGCTCCGGCAAGGCCGACAAGCCGGGTGCGGCGTTCCGGCACTGAGCTGGCGTACCCCGCCTAGCCAAAGGCAATGCCGCGCGCCAACCCAACGACGCGCGCCACGTAAACGTGGCTGGCCCACCCTTTACGGGGCATGCGCACCACGTGAAGCGATGC
>JACDHG010000133.1 GCA_013821195.1 Propionibacteriales bacterium | reverse complement strand
CCCACAAGCCGCTCAATCCGGCAGCCTGACCCCCGACGAACCAACGTCGACGACCGCTAGTCGGCTACCAGCACGGCGGCCGCTTGCTTGACAGGCAGGTCCGTTGGCGGACCTGGGATAGTCATGACGTCCGGGATCGTCTGCCAAGGGCCACCGTCGACCCGGTACCGCGCCGCGTAGGTGACGTCGACCCTCAGCGCCACGGAGGAGTTCGGATCGGTCGCTCGCAGGTACGTGTGCGTGACGTCCTTCGACGGGTAGGGCTGGCCGGCGGTCCGGCTCGAGGTGGTCGTGCCGTCCCCCCAGCTCCACCGGTATGACGACGGAGCGATCTGGACGTCGACCGTGTACCCGATGATCGTGAGGCTCCGATCGATCGTCTCTGGCCGGGTGAAGAAGGTGGTCTCGAGGTTGACCAGCGTGTACTGAGGTGCCTCCACAGTGGCAGCGGGGACGCCGAGCCTTCGTAGCGCCGTGATCACATCCTGGGTGGTGAGTGCCCGTTGCTGCGCCACCAGCCCCACCTCCTGGGGTGCGGTGCACTCGGTGAAGAGGACTTGCCATGCACCCCTGGCCGGGGTCCCGTCCTCATCAGTCAATTGAATCGCCCAGAGCGACTGCCGCACTTCAGTGGACGAGTCGCAGCTGGTGACAGCTTGGCAACTCATTGACGATGCATTCTCGACTGTAGGTAGGGCTCCAGGGCAGGCGGGGAGCCACAGATAGCTAAACGTTGCTTGGCTTCTGGGGCCTTGCAGCATCCTGGCCGCCTGAGCGTCCAGAGTCTCGGTGTGCCTGTCCTGACACCGAATCACAGCCGTGGACGTGGTGGCCTCGGCGAGGCAAGCCGACAGCTCGCCTGGCCCGGCCAGACTGAGAATCGGAAGGGTCGCTGCATATATTGTGCTCGACAGAAGCGTCATCCTTGCCTCAGATCTGTCAGCTGCCATTCGTCGGCAACCCAGTGGAGGTGAAACTCGTAGAACACGTCGGCCGGCCGAATTTTCTCTCGTGGAGCGTTCGCCGATGGCGTTGTCCATCCAGCTGCCACAGTCACTTCGGCGATCAGAATGGGTTCGGTCGGCACGCCACTGGGGACCTTGTCGATGGAGATCGGAGACCAGTCGCCGCCCACTTGGTGGCCACCGCTCCTCTCGATCCGGTCAATGTTCGACTGCAGTGCAGAGCAAACGGCGCACACAGAATCTGAGACAGTCTTGAATGCGTCAGACCTACCCGCTAGGTAGCCATAGTTGAGTGCGTCGATCGTGTAGCGGACGAAGGCTTTGGCGCCAGCGGTGCTCTGTTCCTTCGCCAACGCAGGCAGCACCGGAGGTGGTGGGTCGGTCGCAGGGGCCGAGGGGGTCGGGGAGGTCGATGTGGTGGGCTCAGCGGTGGTCGACGATCCACTCGACGTACCAGGCGACGGGGCCGTCGTGGGGCCCGCCGACGAATCCTCGGTGCACCCAGCCAGGGCTGCCGAGCAGACAACGGCAGCGAGTGCGGCGACGGGCGCTCGGCGCATTGGACCTCCGGGTGCAGAAGTTTGCCCCTCAAAACTAGGTGATCTCGCCAGATCCGACTAGACCCCTGTGGCCGATCTGTGGACAACTCGTGACTGCTGTGACGGCAGGGAAGCGAGATGTCGCGACCAAGATCGGCCACGGTGCGCGCTACCGTGAGACCGCCGCCGCACCGCGATGCCACCCGGCGATGCCCCTACCGGACACGGCTTGTCCGGCATTGGGTGGTCGACGGGGGCCGGTTCGCGCGGCAGCGGGTGTTCGGTCGGCAGGGGCCAGGCTCACCAGCGACGGACGGTCGCCACCAACGCCTCGAAGAGCCGCGGGTCCTCGCCTACCTCGGGATGCCACTGCACGGCGAGCCTGAAGCGCGCGGCTGTGTCCTCGAAGGCCTCCATCACACCGTCGGTCGACCAACCGACCGACTCGTACCCAGGAGACGACTCGACACCCTGGTGGTGGTATGTCGCCACTGTGACCCGGTCGCCGAGGATGTCGTGCAGCCGGCTCCCCGGGGCGATCTCGACCGGATGCTCGCCGTACATCCCCGGCGAAGGGGAGTGCTCCTGGTGGCCGAGTCGGTCCGGGAGGTGCTGCTCGAGCGAGCCGCCGGCAGCAACCGCCATCACCTGCATACCCCGACAGATGCCGAGCACGGGTACGTCGTCGTCGGCGGTCACCCGAGCGAGCAGCAGCTCCGACAAGTCACGGTCGGGTCGCGGCAGCTGCAGCGTGGGATGGGGCTGCTGGTCGTAGCGAGACGGGTCGATGTCGACACCGCCTGCCAAGATCAGCCCGTCCAGCCGCGACAGCACCTCGCGGGCATCCGTCTCGTCTGCGTATTCCGGCAGCGGCGGGATGACGACAGCCAGAGCGCCGGCCGCATGGACATGGCGCACATAACCGTGTGGCACGAGGGCGGCGGGGACGTCCTTCCAGGCAGCCCAGGACGCGGGCTCGACATACGACGTGATCCCGATGACCGGCCGACCCATCGCTCACCGCCTCACAGCGGCGTACGCCGGCGCCCGCGATCCCGCCGTCGACGGGGCTGGGAGGCCATCATGAAGCGCGAGTCGACTTCACCCCGCGAACTGCACGCCGGCAGCGGTGGGCTCTGTGCTCGGCGTCGGGCAGTAGAGCCCGCCAGCGAGCCGCTCTCACGAGTGGGTCCCTTGCGCACGTCGGCCATGTGGTCCAGCGTAGGCAGGAGCCAAGGTCGGGTCGAGACCTGCACGCAGGCCGGTGTGAGGAGGTCGGTCAGCTGCATCCGCCGGTGACCACCGGGGTGCTCTGGCACACTGCACGCATGGAGCTCGAGGGCAGTCGGGTACTGGTCACTGGCGCGTCCCGAGGCATCGGCGCCGCCCTGGCCGAGGAGCTCGCGGCCGCGGGCGCGCTCGTCGTACTGCTTGGCCGCGATGCGTCTGCTCTGGAAGGAGTCGCGCACCGTGTTGACGGAGTTCCGTTGGTGGCCGACCTCGCCGATCCTGCGCAGGTGAGCGGTCTGGTCGATCGCATCGAAGCGCAGGAGGGCCCGATCGACGTCCTGGTCAACAACGCGGCCATCGACAGCGCGGGCGAGTTCGTAGACCTGGAGCAGGAGCAGGTCGAGGCGCTCTATCGTGTCAACCTGCTGACCCCGGTCGAGCTGTGCCGTCAGGTGCTCCCCGGCATGCTCGAGCGCGGCTGCGGGCACATCGTCAACGTCTCGTCCCTCGCGGCCTTCTCGGCATTTCCGGGGATCGCGATCTACGGCTCTTCCAAGGCGGGACTGACCCAGTTCACCGCAGGCCTGAGCGCGGACCTGCGTGGTCGGCCGGTCGGCACCACCATCGTCGAGCTGGGCCCCGCTGCGACCGGGATGATGGACCGGGTCAGCTCCCATCAGCCGACAGCGGACAGCTTCGCGAGGCTCCACCGGCTGAGGCTGCTCGCCGAGGTCCCCCTACAGAGCGCGGCACGCGCGACGGTTCAGGCGGTCCGCGCAGGGCGGCGCCACGTCCGGCTGCCGCGTCGGGCCGCGGTCGCCGCCGAGCTGGCAGCGGCTCCCCGTCGTACCACCGAGTGGCTGCTCACCGGCATCTCCCACCAGCAGAAGCGATGAGCGGCCGCAGCCGGTCGGGAGCCCGACGGCCGAAACGACCAGGTGGCTTGCGGCGCCGGCTGGCCGTGGCCACGTGGAGACCGTCGAAGGACGGTCGGATCTACGCCCGGATGGCGATCGACGCGACTCCGGTCCTGGAGTACGTCGAGCAGGTGCGGGCGCGAACCGGCGAGCGTGTCACGGTGACCCACGTGGTCGGGGCGGCGATGGGCCGGGCGATCCGGGACGTGCCAGAGGTGCGCGCTCGGGTGGTGCTGGGCCGGATCGTGGACTTCGCGACGTGTGACATCGGTTTCGCTGTGGACATCGACGGCGGCAACGACCTGGCGCCGACGTGTGTGCGCTCGGCGGACGAGAAGAGCCCCGCCGACATCGCCCGCGAGCTCACGCCTGTCCTCGCTGGTCTGCGGTCTGGGACCGATGCCGGTTTCCGCCGTACGTCGACGATCGCCAGCCATCTGCCCGGGTGGACGTTGCGACCGGGGCTCGCCTTCGCGGGCCTGCTGGTCAGCGGCTTCGGGTTCAACGCGTTCGGTCAGCGAGGTTTCCCGCTGGGCGCGGCGTTCGTCTCCAACGTCGGGACGCTCGGGCTCGACGAAGCCTTCCTGGCGCCGTTGGCGTTCGCCCGGGTGCCGGTCTACCTGGCGGTCGGCGCGATCCGGGACGCGGCGCTCGTGGTAGACGGTGAAGTCGTCGTCAGGCCGCAGATCGTGCTCGTGGCCACGGCCGACCACCGGCTGGTCGATGGAGCGCACGCGGGGCGGATCGTGCAAGAGCTGCGCGCGCTGCTCAGCGATCCTTCGGCGATGGACTAGTGCTTGTTGGCGGCCCCCGGTGTCCCGTGCCGAGGTTGGCGCACCTTCCTTGTGGCGCTTTGCGATTCGTCCGACGCGCTGCGTGTTGTGCGAGCGTGGCCTAGCCGGACGAATGAGGTGGGTGGCGATCACCCTTGGGTTGGTCCGACACGTCGCGGGGAGTTTGGGGGTGCGCCACCCGGACGAGTCATGAGGTCCCGTTCACCGTCGACTCGACGACCACCGAACCCGTGCTGCGAGGAATCGCGACGTGCCGCCGCAGGTGACAACGCCTCCCTCGCAAGGCACCCTTTGCGTGTGGATACAGACGCCGCCTACGACCAGGTGCAGAGCGAGCTGCCGACTGCTTGGCGTCCAGAGGGGTCCGCCTCACCAGAGCCCCGGGTCGTCATCGTGATGCCGTCGTTCAGCATGGGACCGGCGCTGCTGTCTCACTACGCGCACCGCATCCCGGCTCTGGAGCAGCGCGACCTCTACGGCGTGCTGCTGTTGTCGAACCCGTCGTGCCGTGTGGTCTACCTGTCGGTCCAGCGGATCCCGGACTACCTCGTCGAGTACGTGGTGTCGCTGGTCCCCTCGCTCGACCTCGCAGATGTGCGTCGCCGGCTGGCGCTGATCACCGTGGGCGACGCATCGCCTCGATCGCTGGCGGCCAAGCTGGTGGACCGCCCCGACCTGCTGGCTCGGGTGCACGACTTCGTCGGGTCAGACCCAGCGATGATCGAGCCGTGGAACGTCACAGCGGCCGAGCGTGACGTCGCCGTGGCGCTCGGGATTCCACTCCACGGGTCACACCCTCGCCTGCTGGCACTGGGGTCGAAGTCGGGCAGCCGACGGGTGTTCGCGAGAGCAGGGGTGCCCCATCCAGCGGGCGTCGAAGAGGTCGCGAGCCGGCGTGACATCGTGCGAGCGTTGACCACCCTTCGTCGTACCAAGCCAGAGATGTCGGCGGTCGTGATCAAGCTCGACAACAGCGCTGCCGGCGACGGCAACGCGGTCGTCGACCTGACCGGGCTGCCTGCGTCCGGGACCTGGGCCGAGTCGGCCGCGCTGGAGAGTCGGCTGGTCACCCTGCCGGACTGGTACGTCCCGGCGGTCGAGGCCGAGGGGGCGATCGTCGAGGAGCTGATCCAAGGAGAGGCCTACCGCAGCCCGAGTGTGCAGCTGACGGCGACCCCGCAGGGTGAGGTCGTCGTGTTGTCCACGCACGACCAGATCTTGGGCGGGCAGTCGCGGCAGGTCTACGAAGGCTGCCGGTTCCCCGCGCACGAGGGGTATGCCGGGCAGATCGCCGACGACGGCCTGAGGATCGGACAACAGCTGGCCGCGGAGGGGGTGGTCGGCCGCTTCGGGGTGGACTTCGCGACCGTGCTGGACGGCTCGGGCTGGCAGTCGTACGCACTCGAGATCAACCTCCGCAAGGGCGGCACGACCCACCCGTTCGGCACGGCCCAGCAGCTGATGCACGGCGTGTACGACGCTCGCGCCGGCACCTACCGCGACGACCGCGGCCTCGCGCGCTTCTACGTGTCGACCGACAACCTGCTCGACCCTCGCTGGATGTCGATGGACCCGCAGGAGGTGATCCGTCGAGTCGACCGAGCCGGTCTGGCCTGGGACCCGTCGCGCCGGACCGGCGTCGTGCTGCACATGCTCGGGTGTCTGGCGATCGACGGCCGCTTCGGGCTGACGGCGTTCGGTGCCTCGCGTGACGAGGCGGAGGAGTTCTACGCCGCTGTGCGGGCGACAGTGGGCTGATCTGGGTCTCAAGCTCCCCCCTGCGGTTCGTCCGGTCGCCTCGGGCTCAGGAGCGCCGCGAAAGAGCGGACGAATCGCCGATGCTGGCCGCGTCGTCCGCGGGGGCAGGTCAGTCCGTCGAGTCGCGCGTGCTCGGCATACCCGCCGCCCGGGACTGCGCGTATGCCGCGAAGGCGAGGGTGACCTCGGCGCTGCCCGGACGGGGTGGCGCATCCGCATCGAAGCCGAGTGGTCTGTCGTCGAGCACCTGCTGGATCAGGCCGGCCCACCTCGGGTCGAGGGCGTCCCCGGCCCACAGCATGGCCGCCTTCTTCGAGGTGACCTGGCCTGTGTCGAGCGTGTGCGGGATCCGGCAGAACGTCGAGACGGCGTACCGCTGCGCCCATCCTGGCCCGGAGCACCGCTGCGCTGACCTCGTCGACAAGCGACGCCGTGGGCGCAGCTGTGCCTCGACCGGTTGGCCGGTGCGCGGGTCGAAGTGTTCGGTCTCGATCCGCGTGAGAGACGCGCTCACCGTCTCGGCGTTCTCGCGGCGGGGATCACCGTCGGGCAGAGCGAGGTCTCGCTGGAGGAGGATCCGGTTGGCCTCGTCCCTGGCGCCGGCGGGGAGTCCGTCGGTGGCGCCGATGACGTCGGGGTACTGCTGGATCACCGCGGCCCGCTCGGCAGGCGACAGCGCGGCCCAGTATGCCGCCGCCTCCTCCGGTGACGCCTGCCTGCACAAGACGGCGCCGGAGCCGGGTGTCGCGTGCGCCGAGCCGAGCGGGTCCGACACGATCGCGCCTTCCTGCTCGAGGAACGCGGCATCCTGGGCATTCGGCCCCCGGCCCAGCATCTGCGCCACCAGGGTCGCCTCGTCGTCGAGGGTGACGTCGAGCTGCCCCTTGCGGCGTACGACCGCACTGTCGGGATTCGGCGTGGTGCCGGCTTCAGCGCGGCCAGGATCTGCTGGTTGAGGCCGTCGATACCGAGGTCGTAGTCGATGATGGCCCGAGCGAAGTACAGGAGGCATCCGCAGCAGTGCCGGGCGGTCGCCTCGACCTCGGCGCCCATCGTGATGACCATGACCGGGGCATCGGCGAGCGGGTCCTCCAGCTGTCCTTCCACGGCCGCGGTGGCTGTCGCCATGTCGGTCTGCACCTGGGTGATGACCTCGGAGATGTTGACCGTCGAGGTCTGGATGTGGACGACGTGCGCGATGACGTCCTCGGGCG
>JACDHG010000031.1 GCA_013821195.1 Propionibacteriales bacterium | reverse complement strand
CGCGGGGCTCGGGTTCGTCTACGCGCTCGTCTCGTTGCACCTGCAGCCGATTGTGCGCTGGGCCGTGCGGCAGACATTCGGCAGCCTCGGCTGGCTGTTCCCGCTCATCACCCGGGCGCTGCCGCTTTTGCTGCTCTTCATGACGTTCCTGTTCATCAACACCGAGGTCTGGCAGGTGAGCAGCGCGCTCGACCGCGGGTTGCTCTGGCTGAGCGTCCTCCTGTTCGCGACGGTGGCCGTCGCCTTCCTGCTGGTGCGTCTGCCCGAGGAGGTGCGACGCGTCAGCGACGAGGCGGACGACGACGGCCTCGTACGGATCTGCCGAGGGACGCCCGTCGAAGCCGCGTCGTCGGAGGTGACGGAGAAGGCTGCGGTGACGTTGTCGCCCTTGCAGCGGGCCAACCTGGTGCTGGTGCTGCTGTTCTCGCAGGCCCTTCAGGTCCTGTTGTTGGCGGTCTCGGTGTTCTGCTTCTTCCTCGTCTTCGGCAAGGTCGCGATCAGCGACTCGGTGATCCAGTCCTGGGTCGGCAACCCGCCGAAGCCGCTGCCCTCGCTGGACTGGCTGCCGATCAGCAACGAGCTCTTCCAGGTCTCGGTCTTCCTCGCGGCGTTCTCCGGGCTCTACTTCACCGTGTACGCCGTGACCGACGAGAACTATCGCAGCCAGTTCTTCACCTCGATCTCTGAGGAGCTCGAGCGTGCCGTCGGCGTCCAGACGGTCTACCGGGCACTCATCGGCGCAGCCGCGTGATCCCTGGATGCACCGGTCTCGAGAACGGGTCCGTTCGTGGCAAGATCCGAGCTGTGCGTGCGCGAGATCTCGACATCGTCGTCGGAACCGGACAGCCAGGTCGTACCAACTCGATCACGGACGTCGGTGGGGTCAGCGTCGGTCACTGCACCCTTGTCGCAGGCGAAGGTCAGCTGATCCGCGGTGCCGGCCCGGTGCGCACCGGAGTCACTGTCGTCTTGCCGTCGGCAGATCATCGTGGCTGGGTCCGACCCGTCTTCGCGGCCGCTCATGTGCTCAACGGAAACGGCGAGATGACCGGGCTGGCCTGGGTGGGTGAGTCCGGTCTGCTCACGTCGCCCATCGGTCTCACGAACACCCACAGTGTCGGTGTCGTGCGCGACGAGCTGGTAGCGCTGGAGGTCGGGCGACGCCCCACAACCGAGGACTTCTGGGGACTGCCGGTGGTGGGTGAGACGTGGGACGGTCGGCTCAATGACTGCAACGGGTTCCATGTCCGCCCCGAGCACGTTCGTGTCGCCCTCGAGAACGCGACCGACGGCCCTGTCGTGGAAGGGAATGTGGGTGGCGGCACTGGCATGGTGTGTCACGGCTTCAAGGGCGGCATCGGGACGGCGTCGCGTGTCACCGCGGCTGGTGACACTGTCGGAGTCTTGGTGCAGGCCAACCACGGGTGGCGTCGCAGGCTCAGCGTCAACGGCGCACCCGTCGGCCTGGCCCTCGACGAGCGACGGGTGCCCGTACCGCAGGCGCGCGACTCCGCCTTGCACCAGGGAGCCGGCTCGATCATCGGCCTGGTCGCCACCGACGCGCCACTGTTGCCGCACCAGTGCCGACGGCTGGCGCAGCGGTCAAGCCTTGGAGTCGCCCGACTCGGAGGTCTGGGGGAGCACTCGAGCGGCGACCTCTTCCTGGCGTTCGCCACGGGCAACGAGCTCTCGGTCGGCTTCGGCGAGCCGCAGCGTCGCACCCAGCACCTCCAGATGCTGGTCGATGAGCATCTTGACGCGATCTTCGAGGCAACGGTGGAGGCAACCGAGGAGGCGATCCTCAACGCCCTCGTCGCCGCCGAGACCATGACTGGGCGGGATGGAATCACGGCATATGCGCTGCCACACGACATGCTCGTCGACGTACTCGACCGGCACGGTCTCCGAAGGACCAGGTGAGCGTCCGAGCAGCACCCACCCGTCGCCGACCGAGCTCGGGTGTCACCTTCCCGCCAGCTTCGACGGTCGTGCCGCGAGAGGAGCCGCGAGCGGGCGCTGATCGACCTCGGGTCACAGGTCGTGCGTTGGGACACCGACGAGATCCAGCACGACGCTGACGAGGTCGCACGGCGGGTCCATGCTGCCCGTCGCATCGGCGACATCGCCCGGTTCCGAGGCCACCTCCGCGTCGACGGGGCAATGGCTCGACCTGTCCGGACACCGGTTGTCGCGCGAATCACGGTCGAACCGCGGCCGATTCGCGGGGTAGCGGGTGTCTGGACGTGGGGGTCGGCACGATTGGGAGGCTGCAGGTGTCCGCTGCTACCCTGGCAGACGCCGTATGACGGCCGCGGAGCCAGAGTGCCCGGGTGGACAGGCCCCGGCGCGCCGCGCAACGAAAGCCCCGAAGGAGATCGCGTGCCACTTGATGCTGCGACCAAGAAACAGATCATCGACAAGTACGCCACGGGGGACGGCGACACGGGTTCGCCCGAGGTGCAGGTGGCCCTGCTCACCAAGCGCATCTCCGACCTGACCGAGCATCTCAAAGAGCACAAGCACGACCACCACAGCCGTCGCGGGCTGCTGCTCCTGGTCGGCCAGCGCCGCCGACTCCTCAGCTATCTGCAGAAGATCGAGATCGCCCGCTACCGCAGCATCATCGAGCGTCTCGGACTTCGACGCTAGTCTCCATCGGAGCGGTGCTCCCACTCAGGATGGCTGCCGCGTCGCATGTGTGGCGGCCCGCCCCTTCCACAACTGAATAGAGCTCAACACAAGGACCAGCTGCAGCTGCGCCATCCAGAACCGGTCGTCGCAGCAGCACTGCACCACCAGCTGGGTGCTCCCACACGGGGAGCACCAACCACCCACAGTGACGTCACGCGCTGACGCTCGCACCCGAGGACGCCGGTCCTCGGTAGTGGCTCTCGGGACTGCGGACACACGACGTGCCCGCCGAGCCCCGCAAGCCTCGATCGAAGACCGGGACTACGGGAGACAGACGCGACGCCGTCGACGCTCGGCCGCCAGCCCCCGGATCGACACAGACCCGTGACTGACGCCGCGTGCGACCGGCTGACAGCCCGCACAGGCCGCATCCGGGCCAGCGACACACAGACCCCGGCGGCCCACCGGCGTTCAACGTATGACGTCACCCGTTCGAGAAAGGACTCCCATGACGGGATCCGAACCCCAATCCGTAGAGACCGTGATCGACAACGGTGCCCATGGCACCCGCACCATCCGCTTCGAGACCGGGCAGCTCGCCCGACAGGCCGCCGGCTCCGCCGCCGCCTACCTCGACGACGAGACGATGCTGCTGTCGGCGACGACCGCCGGCAAGCACCCCAAGGACAACCTCGACTTCTTCCCGTTGACCGTCGACGTCGAGGAGCGGATGTATGCCGCCGGACGCATCCCCGGCTCGTTCTTCCGCCGCGAGGGCCGTCCCTCCGAGGACGCCATCCTCACCTGCCGCCTCATCGACCGACCGTTGCGACCGACGTTCGTGTCCGGTCTCCGCAACGAGGTGCAGGTAGTCATCACCGTGCTGGCGCTGCACCCGGATACGCCGTACGACGTGCTGGCCATCAACGCTGCCTCGCTGTCGACGCAGCTGTCCGGCCTGCCGTTCAACGGCCCCGTCGGTGCCGTCCGAGTGGCGCTCATCGACGGGCAGTGGGTGGCCTTCCCCAACCACAGCCAGACCGCCGAGGCCGTCTTCGACATGGTCGTGGCCGGCCGGGTCACCGACACCGGCGACGTCGCGATCATGATGGTCGAGGCCGAGTCCACGGACGCGACCTGGGAGAAGGTCCGGGCCGGCACCCAGGCTCCGACCGAGGAGATCGTTGCCAAGGGCCTCGAGGCATCGAAGGCATTCATCAAGCAGCTGTGCGAGGCGCAGCAGCAGATCGCGGCCGCGGCTGCCAAGCCGGTCAGGGAGTTCCCACGCTTCCTCGACTACCAGGACGACGCGTTCGCCGCGGTCGAGCAGGCAGCACAGGCAGACCTTGCCTCGGCGTTGACGATCGAGGGAAAGCAGGAGCGCGAGGGGCGCCTCGACGAGACCAAGTCAGCCGTCCTCGAGAAGCTCGGTGCTGACTTCGAGGGCCGTGAGAAGGAGATCGGTGCGGCGTTCAGGTCGCTGACAAAGAAGCTCGTCCGCGAGCGGGTGCTGCGCGACCAGGTCCGGATCGACGGTCGCGGCCTCACCGACATCCGCACGCTCTCGGCCGAGGTGGGCGTCGTACCCCGCGTCCATGGCTCGGCGCTTTTCGAGCGCGGCGAGACCCAGATCCTTGGCATCACCACGCTCAACATGCTGTCGTTGGAGCAGAAGCTCGACACTCTCTCCCCGGAGAAGAGCCGTCGCTACATGCACAACTACAACTTCCCGCCGTACTCCACCGGCGAGACCGGCCGCGTCGGTTCGCCGAAGCGGCGCGAGGTCGGCCACGGAGCGCTCGCCGGCCGGGCTCTCATGCCGGTGCTGCCGCCGCGCGAGGAGTTCCCTTACGCCATCCGTCAGGTGTCGGAGGCTCTCAGCTCCAACGGCTCCACGTCGATGGGCTCGGTCTGTGCATCGACCATGGCGCTGCTCAACGCGGGTGTGCCGCTGCGCGCTCCCGTCGGCGGCATCGCGATGGGCCTCATCTCCGGTGAGATCGACGGCGAGCAGAAGTACGTCACGCTCACTGACATCCTCGGTGCCGAGGACGCCTTCGGCGACATGGACTTCAAGGTCGCCGGCACGCGCGACTTCGTCACGGCCCTGCAGCTGGACACCAAGCTCGACGGCATCCCTGCCGAGATCCTGGGGGCGGCGCTCGGCCAGGCCCGCGACGCGCGGATGACGATCCTCGACGTGATGGCCGAGGCCATCGACGCTCCCGACGAGATGGCGCCGACCGCGCCACGCATCCTCACGATGAAGGTGCCCGTCGACAAGATCGGCGAGGTGATCGGGCCCAAGGGCAAGGTCATCAACCAGATCCAGGACGACACCGGCGCCCAGATCAGCATCGAGGACGACGGCACGATCTACGTCGGTGCCGACAACGGCGAGGCCGCCGAGGCCGCGCGGGCGACGATCAACGCGATCGCCAACCCGCAGATGCCCGAGATCGGCGAGCGCTACCTCGGCACTGTCGTGAAGACGACGAACTTCGGTGCGTTCGTCTCACTGCTGCCCGGCAAGGACGGCCTGCTGCACATCTCGAAGCTGCGCGCCCTCGCCGGGGGGAACCGCGTCGAGAACGTCGACGACGTCGTCTCCGTCGGTCAGAAGATCCAGGTCGAGATCCGCGAGATCGACGACCGGGGCAAGCTCTCGCTCGCTCCCGTCGTCGAGGAGTCCGAGTCAGCTGCCGAGTCGCAGGCCGCCGAGTCCGTCGACGCCTGACCCGACGTGAGGACTCTTGCGGCGACCGAGCAACCGCTCGGGTCGACCCGCACACTCCTCAAGGAGCACGGTGACGGCGGACGGACGGGGGCGCTTGGCTCCACCGTGCGCCGCACTGTGCTGCCTGGTGGGCTTCGGATCATCACCGAGGCCATGCCCGGTGCACGCTCGGCGTCGCTCGGGCTGTGGACCGGGGTCGGCTCGCGGGACGAGTCCCCTGCCCTCGACGGCGCCACTCACTTCCTCGAGCACCTGCTGTTCAAAGGCACCAGACGTCGTACGGCGCTCGACATCTCCGTGGAGCTCGACGCCGTCGGTGGGGAGCTCAACGCCTTCACCGGCAAGGAGTTCACCTGCTACCACGCTCGGGTGCTCGACGCCGACGTGCCGGTGGCCGTCGACGTGATCTGCGACATGGTCACGTCGTCGCTGATCCCGGCGCACGAGGTCGAGAGCGAGCGCAACGTGATCCTCGAAGAGATCGCGATGCACGATGACGACCCCGACGACGTCGTCAACGACGCCTTCGTGTCCGCGATGTACGGCGACGGCCCGCTCGGCCGACCGATCACCGGGAGCGTCTCGTCCATCCAGGGCCTCTCGCGGCGCCAGCTCGCGGGCTACTACCGGCGGCGCTACACCGCCGGCAACCTGGTCTTCTCTGCAGCGGGCAAGGTCGACCACACGGCGATCGTCCGCCTGGTGCGTGACGCGTTCGAAACTGCTGGCTCGCTCGGTGACCCGGCCCGGGGGCCGGCTGGCGTCCGCACCATCGACAAGCCGGCTCCCGTCTACCACGAGAGGGCCTTGGTCGAGCGGCCGACGGAGCTCGCGAGCTTCGTGCTCGGCACCCCGTCGTTGGTGCGCGACGACCCGAGGCGCTACGCACTCGGCGTACTCAACGGCATCGTCGGCGGAGGGACCTCGAGCCGCTTGTTCCAAGAGATCCGTGAGCGACGAGGGCTCGCCTACACGATCTACTCCTTCACGACCCAGTTCGTCGACACCGGCTACTTCGCCGTGGCGGGCGGTTGCATGCCCGACAGGATCGGCGACGTCCTCGGTATCTGTCACGACGAGTTCGCGAAGCTCGCCGCGGCCGGTATCTCCGTCGAGGAGCTCGAGCGCGGCAAGGGCCAGCTGAGAGGCTCACTCGTCATGGGGCTGGAGGACGCGGGCGCGCGGATGACCCGCATCGGCAGGGCCGAGCTGGTGCCGGGAGGACTGATCAGCATCGACGAGTCCCTCCGACGCATCGCGGCAGTGACGCTCGACGACGTCCATGAGGTGGCGCAGCGGCTTTTCACGCCAGCGACCACCCTTGCCGTCGTCGGGCCCTCCAAGGCCCTCTCCAAGCTCGGCTGAACCAGTGTCTCGGAAGGGAAGTCTCTTCATCCCCTTCCGCGCCCGGGCGGCGCCTCGCTCCGGGGTGCGGGGCCGCTCCGAACCAGGTCACAAGTGCGTGAGGAAGCTCTGGGTCCGTGAGTTCTCCTGCCCAGGCGACGTGCCCGTCGGGCCTGATCAACACGGCCGGAGGTGCCGTTACCTCCCCAAGGACCGGAAGGTCCCACGCGCCGGCACACTGGGCGTCGACGAGCTGAACTCGATTCGCCCAAGGAGCGGTGTCAAATCCGCCGGGCTCACCGAGGTTGAGGAGCATCGGCCGGGTTTCGTGCAGCCTGGCGAATACGCGCGAGGGACCGCTCGCGGTCTGTAGTTCGAGGTCGGGCATGCGCCGCCCGACCAGTGGATGTCCCTCGCCGAGGTCGTAGTGGATGTCGAGACCGGTGAGCATCGCGCCGATGTGCCTCCGCGGCTCGTCCATGGTCAGCATCTCGGCCATGGTGTCGCGAAGGGCGCGGTGACGGTCGTCCGGCTTGCTAAGCGCGACTTGCGCCATCGTGTTGTGCAACACCCGGGCGCCGACCGGATGCCGTTCAGCGTGGTAGGTGTCGAGGAGGCTCTCGGGGGAGGTCTTGTTGACCACCTGGGCCAGCTTCCATGCCAGGTTCACGGCGTCTTGGATGCCGGTCTGCATGCCCTGGCCGCCCTGTGGTGGATGCACGTGGGCAGCGTCTCCAGCCAGCAGGACACGGCCGCGCCTGTACGAGGCTGCCTGCCGCGTGGCGTCGGTGAACCTGGAGATCCAGCTGGCGCTGCGCAGACCGAAATCCGTTCCGTAGACGGCGACCAGCGCGTCATGCAGGTCGTCCATGCCGGGGGCAGCGGGGTGGTGGAGCTCGCGTTCGGTGAGGAGGACCCGGATAAGTTCCCCGTCCGCCGCGCGCCCGAGCGCATGGGTGCCGACGCTGTCGTGACGGAAGCCGAGCTCCGGCTCCTCTTCCATCGCCACCTCGGCGATCATCCAGCTCGTCGAGGGATCCAGACCGGCGAAGTCGATGCCGGCGGTCTTGCGGACCAGGCTGCGACCGCCGTCGCAGCCGACGAGGTAGCGCGCCCGGAGCCGCTTGTCGCCGGACACATCGACATCGACGCCGTGGTCGTCTTGGGCGAAGCCCTCCACCTCGCAGTCACGGAGGATCGGAACGCCGAGGTCACTGACCCAGTCCGCGAGGATGGGCTCGAACTGACTCTGCGGCAGTGCCAGGACGTAGTTGTGGCGCGTGGGGAGATCGGCGATGTCGAAGCGGATCCCGGCGTACCCGTGGGTCGGGACGACGTACCCCGCGTCGAGGAATCGTTCTGCGATGCCACGCTGATCGAGCACCTCGATGGTGCGGGAGAGGAGCCCCAGAGCTCGCGAGCCAGCGACATCCTGGGTGCTTCGTCGCTCCACAACGACGACGTCGACGCCCGCCAACGCGAGCTCGCCGGCCAACATCAGCCCAGTCGGGCCCCCGCCTGCAATCAGTACCGCGTGTTCGGTCATCGCCACCTCCGCCTATGCGTCGACCTGCCCACCGGGTTCGATATCCAGCTCGCGTTGCGTGGATCCCGACCTGGAAGGCACGGGACCACCCCCTTCTGCACTCTTTACGCTTTGAACCGGGAATTCTGCCGTGCCATCGTGGCCTTGCCGCAAGCCCCCATCTGCGCTATAGGTTGGAACTAGAGGAGCAGTCGCACTGGGTGGCGGACCCCGAGTCCAGTTCAACCCGTCCCGAGCGTCGTAGAACCGAGCCTTGTAGATTCGAGGCGTGGCACGCATGAGCACTCCGAACTGCCTCCGCTGACCGGGAGAACTGTGCGGGCGACCGCCGACGGCGTCGCCCTCTGTAGGCACCGAGGACCACCTCAAAGCCCACCACCCCACGCGGCTCTGTCCCCGGCTACGCGATGTCCGCAACGGTATGACGATCCCGCCGACACTGACGCCCCGGACCGTCGTCAACGATCACGCGTCCGGTGTGGTGGTTCAACCTCCTCACGACCGAGCCGTTGACCTTCGCCTCCTTCGACTCGTGGGGAGGCACGGTCGCCGAGCTGCTCGACGCGACCGTCGGCCACGACGACCTGCACCGGCTCCGCAAGGAGTGGAAGGGAGGCTCGTCGTCAAGCTCGGACGATGCGGCTGCTCGGTGTGACCAGCCTTGACGAACTCAGACCCGATCACGTCGTGCAGCTCGAACGACTCGTGCCCCGCCGTCGTACCGGCCGCCTCCCCACTGCCGGTCCGGACACCTGGTAGCCCGCGAAACGGGTCGCGTTGTGGGTCGGTTCGGGGGTCAAGCGGTGTCTGGACGGTCGGTCGGGGCTCCGGCGCTGTCCAGACCGCGAACGGCAACGAGGCAAGCCCCACCACTACAGTCGTCGCCATGACCAAGGTGGGCGTCATCGGAGCGGCGGGAAGCATGGGCTCGCTTGCGTGTGGCTGGGTGCAGGAGGCCGATGGTCTGGAGCTTGCCGCTCAGGTCACCGAGGACAGCTCCATCGAGGAGCTCGCTGACACCGAGGTGGCAATCGACTTCACTCACCCAGGAGTGGTCATGGACCACGTGGCGTGGTGCATCGCACATGACGTGCATTTGGTGGTCGGCACGTCGGGGTTCACCGACGAGCGGCTTGCCACCATCGAGCGGGAGCTCGGCGCGGACCCGGTGGTCGGCGTGCTCGTGGTGCCGAACTTCTCGATCGGCGCTGTCTTGATGATGCGCTTCGCAGCGGAGGCGGCCCAGTTCTTCGAGTCGGTCGAGATCGTCGAGCTGCACCACCCCACCAAGCTCGACGCGCCGTCGGGTACGTCGATCCGGACCGCGCAGCTGGTGGCAGCCGCCCGTGCCTCGGCTGGGCTGGACGCCATGCCGGACGCGACCGCCGACGACCCGGTCGGGACCCGCGGCGGCACGGTCGAAGGTGTGCCGGTGCACAGCGTTCGCGTCCGCGGGCTGGTCGCGCATCAGGAGGTCATCCTCGGCAACGTCGGCGAGACGTTGACGATCCGCCACGATATGCCCGACCGGGTGGCTGCGATGACGGCGGTGGTCGAGTCGATCCGCTACGTGGTCGACAATCCCGGGCTCACGGTCGGCCTCGAGCCGGTCCTCGGCCTCACCTGACCAACTGCATCACCGCCTCACCCCCCTCACTACCACCCCCGGGCGTTTGCGATGTAAACATCGCGAACACCCGGTTTGCATCGCAGATCTGGGATGTAGACAGTCGATCAGGACTGTAAACATCGCAAACCTCGAGAGAGAGAGAGTCCGAGAGCAGCTGACGGCGCGCGTCAGTGGCGGGCTGACTCGGCGTCCGCATCGGCAGAGTCGTCCGTCACGGGCCGACGTCGGCCGACGTCAGATCGGTGTGGAGCCGGACCTGCTTGACGACGACCGAGCCGTCGCCGTGCAGGTCCAGCTCGCGGTGCGCCCCGTCGGCGTCCCAGCCCTGGTCGACGAGGAAGCCGCGGAGGTCGTCGGCCGATGCACCCACCCACCAGCTGGCGCGGGTGAACTTGTCGGAGCGCATCGTGTCGACGACCGCGTGAAGCAACCGCGACCCGTGACCTGCCCGACGTTGCCCGGGGTCGACGACGAACTCCGCCACCTCGGCGTCGACCGCTGGGTTGGCGTCCGGGTCGGACGATGGCGCGGTGGCCGCGAAGCCGCGCACGGTCACTCGCTGCAACGCCACGAGAACCCGCTGGCGGGCCTCCCGGGGTCGCGAGATCGAGCTCGCCCAAGCCTCGTGAAACCGCTCCTCCGGGAGCGCCTCGAGCACGTCGGGGGGGAGTACGTCGGCATACCGCTCACGCCAGGCCCGGACCTGGACGGCCGCGATCGCAGCGGCGTCGGCCGGCCAAGCAAGTCGGACGCTCACATCGGCGGTCGGGGTGGCCATGGCTGTGATTCTCCCAGCACTGGGTCGCGACTCGACGCCGGGTAGCGTGAGCCAATGCGCTTTGTTGTGTACGGAGCAGGTGCCGTCGGAGGGGTGGTCGGCGCCCTGCTCCACCAATCGGGCCACGAGGTCGTCCTCATCGCGCGAGGAGAGCATCTGGCTGCGATCCAGGGTCACGGGCTGCGGCTCGAGACACCCACCGGTGCGAGCGTCCAGCAGATCCCGGCCGTGGCGTCCCCAGCCGCCGTCGACTGGCGATCAGACGACGTGGTGCTGCTCGCAGTCAAGAGCGATTCGACTGGCCAGGCTGTCTCGTCCCTCGCGGCTGTCGCCCCCGCGAGCATCGCGCTCGTCTGTCTCCAGAACGGCGTGGCGAACGAGCCGACCGCGCTGCGCTGGTTCGAGCACGTGTACGGCGTCTGCGTCATGGCGCCGACGGGTCATCTGGAGCCAGGAGTCGTCGAGGCGAAGTGTTCTCCGACTCCGGCGATCCTCGACATCGGGCGCTATCCCGGCGGGGTGGACGCGACGGCAGAGGCGGTCGCGACCGCCTTCGCTGCCGCCGGGATCGTGTCGCAGCCCCGGCCCGACATCATGCGCTGGAAGTACCGCAAGCTGATGATGAACCTCGCCAACGCCGTGCAGGCGGTCTGCTCCCGCACCGGCGGTTTCGACGAGCTGCGCGAGGCCATCCTCGTCGAGGGGGAGGCGGCGCTGGCGGCGGCGGGCATCGAGCCGGTCAGCGAGGCCGAGGACACCGAGCGGCGAGGAGACATCCTGCAGGGCAGGGAGATCTCGGGCCGACCACGCTCGGGTGGGTCTTCCTGGCAGAGCCTTAAGCGGCGTACGGGCGTGATCGAGGCCGACTACCTCAACGGCGAGATCGTCTGGCTCGGACGTCGGTATGACGTCGCGACCCCGGCCAACGAGCTGATCCGCCTGGAGGCGACCCGCCTCGCCGCCGAGCGCGGTGGCCCCGGGTCGGCCGATCCACGAGACCTCCTCGACAGGCTGGACGGCATCAGACGATCCTCGCCCCGCTGACCGGTCGCCGGACCTGTCGTCTGGACGGCCGGTGCTCGACTGCCGTCAGGACAGTGGTGCGAGCTCGGTGACGAACCGCGCGATCAGGGAGGACACCTCGCTGGGGCGTTCGAGGCTCGGCAGGTGCGCTGCCCAGCCCAGGGACATGAGCTGGGCCTGAGGGATCTCCGCGGCCAGGTGGGCGGCGATGGCGCGGAAATGGTCCACGTCCAGGTCTCCGCTGACGATGAGGGTCGGAGCCGTGATCGCGGTCAGGTCGGGCGTGACGCGCTGCGGCTCGGGCGGCTCGGGCCAGGCGTCGGCCGGGAGCTGGATGTCGAAAGCGCGCCGCTGCATCTCGCGGACCAGGTCACGGGTCGCGTCGTCGGCCTCCGGTCCGAGCCAGGTCGCGACGTTGAGCTCCACTGCAGCGTCGACGTCACCCGCCTCGAGGAGCGCGTCCTCCTGCTCCTCGAAGTCCTCCGCAGCGGCTGTCGGATCGAGTCCCCTGTACGCCGGGCACAGCAGGACCAGCCCGGACACTCGGTCGGGGTACGACGACGACGTCTCCAAAGCGACCCTGCCGCCGAAGGACGACCCGACGAGCACGGTCTCAACGATGCCGAGTGTGTCGAGCAGCTCTATCACGTCATCGGCGTACGAGAATTCTCCAGGCAGCATGTGGGTCTCGCCGAACCCGCACAGGTCCGCCGCGATCACCCGGTGGGCGCCCATCAGGGACTCGACCTGCGGCCGCCACATGCGGCGGTCGCACGCTCCCGAGTGCAGTAGCAGGATCGGGGGGCCGCTGCCCAGCGCGTCGTAGCTCATCAGCATGTCGATGACCGTACGACTGAGGCGACTCCGAGCGCGAGGGGTTTACCCGCACCGAGGGTTCTCCCAAGACATCGGGTGGCGGGAGCCTAACCCGGGGTTGGGGAGGTTCGCGGGTGTCCGGTCGTGGGCGCGAGCCTTACGCTGGCGTGGGCTCCTTCTCCTTGCCTGGACTCGAGTCCGGTGTGTCTTCGGCCGTCAGCGGCTTGGCGATGTTCTCCAAGGTCTCTTGCTCGGCGTGGACGCCCAAGAAGATGGCAACGATCCCGCCGGCCACCATCAATGCTGCGCCCACGAAGTAGCCGGGCGCGATACCTGCGATGTCGCCGGATGCAGTGGCGTTCTCGATCAGCTTCCCGAAGTACAGCGGCCCGGCGATGCCTCCTGCGGCCGTGCCGACCGCGTAGAAGAACGCGATGCACAGTGCCCGGACCTCCATGGGGAAGATCTCACTCGCGGTGAGGTACGCCGCACTCGCTCCCGCGGACGCGAAGAAGAAGATGACCATCCCCATGGCAGTCAGGGTGAACGCCGTGAAGGAGCCGAGGTAGAACCCGGCGATCGCGAGCAACACGCCGGAGAGGATGTAGGTGCCGGCGATCATCTTCACCCGACCGACGGTGTCGAACAACGTCGACAGCAGCAGCGCGCCGGCGAAGTTGCTGGCGGCGAAGGCGGCGATGTAGTAGCCGGTCTGCGTGACGCCCAGGAACGTCTCCAAGCTGCTGCCGTAGGTGAAGAAGAACGCGTTGTACAGGAACGCCTGTCCGATGAACATCGACAGGCAGAGCACCGTGCGTTTGGGGTACAGCTTGAAGACGGTCTTGGCGATCAGCGGAAGGCCGATGGTCTTGCGCTGCCGGATCGTGATCGTCTCGTTGACACTGCTCAGCTCGCGACCGATGTCGTCCTGCACCTTCTGCTCGATGTCGCGGACGATCTGGTCACCCTCCTCGTCCCGGCCGTGGATGTACAGCCAGCGCGGGCTCTCCGGGACGTACTTACGGACGAACAGCACGCCGACAGCCAGGATCGCGCCGAGGGCGAAGGCAAGCCGCCAGCCGAACTCCGGGGGGACCTTCGTGGGGTCGAGCAGCGGGATCGTCAGCAGCGCTCCGGCGCCGGCGCCGACCCAGAACGAGCCGTTGATCGCGATGTCGACGCGGCCCCGGTACTTGGCCGGGATGAGTTCGTCGATCGCCGAGTTGATGGCGGCGTACTCACCGCCGATACCGGCTCCGGTCAGGAACCGGCAGGCGAAGTACCACATCGGGTTCATGGAGAACGCAGTCAGTACGGTGGCGACGGTGTAGACGCCGAGCGTGATCATGAACAGCTTCTTGCGCCCGAACCGGTCGGTCAGCTGTCCGAAGAAGAGCGCCCCGATACATGCGCCTGCGACGTAGATGGCGCCGGCGAACCCGACATCGAAGGCGTCCAGACCGAGTCCGGTGCCCTCGGGCTCCAGGGCTGCCGACATCGAGCCCACAATGGTCACCTCGAGTCCGTCGAGGATCCACACTGCACCGAGACCGAGGACGATCATCCAGTGCCAGCGGGCCCAGGGCAGCCGGTCCATCCTCGTTGGGATGTCGGTCGTGATTCGGCCGAGCTCAACTCCTGACGACATGTCTTTTCTCCATCCTGCTCATGCCTCGAGACGATGCGGGTCTCCGTGATCCCCGAGGAAACCATTGTGACCTTACCCACACTGACCCGTCCATGCACGCACTGGGGCCGTCAAGACCTCTAGCGATTCTTGGTCGCTAGGAGTCTTGGTTCGATCGGGTTCTCACAGGTCGGTCGAGAGAGGGAGGTTGAGCAGCGCGTTCTCGACGACTTCGGGCATCGCGGGGTGGATCCAGTACTGGCCGCGAGCCATCTCCCGCGCTGACAGCCCGAAGCTCATCGCCTGGACGATGGGCTGGACCACCGTCGAGGCCTGAGGTCCGATGATGTGTCCACCGAGCAGCCGGCCGGTCCTGGGGTCTGCCAGCAGCTTGGCGAAGCCGGTCGTGTCCTCCATCGCCCAGCCGTACGCGATGTCGGCGTACGACGCGCAGGAAGCGACGTACGGCGTGTTGCTCGCCTGCAGCTGCTGCTCGGTCTTGCCGACGGCGGCGACCTGGGGGTTGCTGAAGATGGCGTACGGGACGAAGCGATGGTCAGCCCTCGTCGGGTCGTCGGGGTGCAGGAGATTGTGCTGGACGACGCGCGCCTCGTGGTTGGCGACGTGCTTCAGCTGATAGCGGCTGCTGACGTCTCCGAGGGCGAAGATGCCATCCACCGTCGTGGCCTGGAACTCGTCGACCACCACACGTCCGTCGGCATGCGTCACCACACCCGTCTCCGCGACGGCGAGGGTGTCGGAGTTCGGCGTGCGACCGGTGGCCACAAGCAGCAGCTGCGCATCGACCGGGCGCGGGTCGGGTTGTCCGAGCTGGTCGCACAGGTGAAGTCGTACGCCGTCCGGACTCGTCTCCGCCTTGGCCACGGTGCGGGCCAGACGCAGGTCCCATCGGCTCGACACCACCTCGGTGAAGCGCCTGGCCACGTCACGGTCCTCGGAGCGCAGGAGCACATCGGAGCGCGCGATGACCGTCACCTTCGAACCGAGCGCCGAGAAGACGTGGGCCATCTCCGCGACGATGACACCGCCTCCCAGGATGGCGAGACTGGTCGGGACCGCGTCGATGCGCATGATCGTGTCGCTGGTGTGGAGCGGTACGTCGGCGAGGCCTGGCACGTCGGGGATGACGGCGCGGCTGCCGGCGGCTATGACGATCCGGTCGGCGGTCACCTTCGTGCCGGAGACGAGTCCCAGCTGCTTGGGACCGCTGAACCTGGCGTGCTCGGCGTAGACGGTGATGTTGTCGCTGGTCTCACGGAAGCGCTGACCGGCGTCGGCGATAGGGTCGATCCGCCCGAAGATGCGATCACGGATGTCCGGCCACCGGACGTCGTCGACGGAGGCGTCGATGCCGAAGCGGGTGCTGCCGTCGGTGGCCGATGCGAGGTCGGCGGTGTGGACGAACATCTTCGTCGGGATACATCCCACGTTGAGGCAGGTGCCGCCGAAGGTGCCCTCCTCGACGATCGCGATGTCGAGATGGGCAAACCGTTCGTCGGCGATGACGTTGCCTGATCCGGTGCCGATGATGACGAGGTCGTGGTGGGGCATGTGTCTATGGTGCCTTGCGTCCGAGACGGACGAGCAGCATGGCCCATCGCGCTCGTCCGCTGTGGCGATGTCAGAACTTCTGACAGGCGGTTGGCCCGTTACCTCTGATCGGCGCGTCTGCGGCGGAGGCGCACCGAAGCAGGCCTCGGTATTTTACCCCGCTAGTCACAGATATGGTGCATAGTTCTCTCCAGGCACCTCCTGTCCCACCTGCAACAGGGCTCTCACTGGCCTCGGCAGCGCGCAGGCAGGCGCCAGGCAGAGCAGGGCACCGTGTCGTCGACGTGTCCGACTCGTCCGTCACCCGGGCCGAGACCGCAAGGAGACACCATGAGTAGTGATCAGCGCTTCGGCCGTGAGTCTGCACCCGTGACCACGATGGAACGGCGGCGGTTTCTGAAAGGTGTGGCCGTCGCAGGCACCGGGGCGATCGGCGCCACCCTCCTCGGCGATGCCCTGAGGCGGCCGACGTTCGCCGCGACGAGCCGAGGCGGCGTGGGGGCGGCAGCGCTCGCAGCGGACCCGACCGATCTCCCGTGGGGGCTGTACGTCAACAACCCCTTCGGTCCCGTCGGTC
>JACDHG010000132.1 GCA_013821195.1 Propionibacteriales bacterium | reverse complement strand
GCCCACGACGTCGCCGGACAGCTCACGAATCGGCCACAGCAGGCGCCCCCTGAACCGGTCGTAGGGGCCTCGGTCGTTGCGCGCGACGAGTCCACCCATCACCAGCTCGTCGTCGCCGAAACCCTTGCCACGCAGGTGTCTGATCAGCGCCTCGCCGCCCCTGGGCGCGAAGCCCACCCCGAACGTCTCGGCCGCGTCCTTGTCGAAGCCCCGCTCCGACAGGAACTGTCGCCCCGGCAGCGCATCACCCGTCGCCAGCTGGTCGACATAGAACTCAGCCGCTGCCGCATGAGCCGCGACGAGCCGTGCCCGCTGCCCCGGATCACGGCGGGGTACGGCGCCGCCGTCGTCGACGTACCTCAGGTCGACGCCGTAGCGACCCGCCAGCCGCTCCACCGCCTCGGTGAAGCCGACCCCCTCGACCTTCATCACGAAGGTGATGACGTCGCCGCCCTCCTGGCAGCCGAAGCAGTGGTAGAAACCACGCCCCGGAGTCACCTGGAAGGACGGTGTCTTCTCGTCGTGGAACGGGCAGAGCCCTTTGAGGGAACCGCTTCCGGCGTTGCGCAGCGTCACATGGGTCGACACGACCTCGTCGATGCGCGAGCGTTCGCGCACAAGGGCGATGTCGTCTTCACGGATGCGGCCGGCCACCCGGCGAGTCTACGCAGCCAGCCGGGGCGACCGATGAGCGTCCACAGCCGAGCTCCGCCTCTGCAGCGGCCCGGGGATCCAGGACACCGGTGAAGGGGCGGGCGCCGAGATCGACGGCCTGATCGGTCACAGCGACAAGATCGATGGGAAGGGATCTTCAGCCGACGAGTCCGCTGCCTGCGAACTGGATGTACGGCTCTCCCTTGTCATCGGCTTCCCAGAGGACGCTCCAGGTCTCGCCGTTGCCGGTGACCGTGAAAGCCACTGGCGGGGTAGCTGCAGCCGGTGGCGCCGGACCCTTTGGTCGCCGGAGTCCTTCTCCAACAAGTCGAGCATTTCGTCGAGTCGTTCAGCCAGCGTGGCGCGTTGCGGGTCGTCGAACAACACCTGAATCGCGTCCCAGGCTTCGTCGTCGAATCCGATCACGTGGTTGGACGGGCCGGACGGGTGCGCTTACCCGGGAATCCCGCTGCGCGGTTCGCCTCCACCCGATCCCGGATGTCGGCTCGCTGCAACAGTCGGGCCTCGGCCGCGCTGGCTCCTCCGTCGGCCGCCCCGAGTGCGACAAAGGACTTGCCGTCCTGGGGCAACCATCGCCAGGATCCAGAGATGGGTGGTCAACCAGCGGGGTTCGAGTACTTGGTGCGCGGCGACGAGGTGCGCATCTCTCACCATGGCAGTCACGCCACCACGCTGCGAGGCCAGGCGGCCAGGCAGTTCCTCGACGACCTGGCGTACGACGACGGGCAGCTGCTGATGGCCAAGGTGACCGGCAACGACAAGCGAGGCAACGAACGCACCGCGAAGCAGCACCCGCAGCGCCGCTGACCTCCCGCTCACACGACCTATGACGACGACACGTCAGGGGTGGAACGAGAGCCGGGCTACAGGTCCAGGATGCGGCGAAGGCCACGCCCCACATCGGCGAGGAGAGCAACAGGTGCCTGTCCCGCCTGCTTGGCCAGGTCGGTCTTGTCCAGAGTGACGAGCGCAGTGACGTCGACGACCGAGTCCCGCGGAAGCCCGGTCGCATCCGCAGGTAGAAACACGTTGCCGGGCATCACCGCCAGAGCGGTGTTGGATGTGACCACCGCGACCAGGACCGTGGCCAACCGGCTGGTGTTGTAGCTGTCGGACTGGATCACCATAACGGGGCGCCGCTTCGCCGGCCGACTGCCTACTACTGTGCCGAGGTCGGCCCAGTAGATGCCGCCGCGCTCGATCACCACTGGTCGTCGGAGGCAGCAAGGAGTCGCCTTCCTGACGCGACAGCCTCCGTGGTGGAGCCATCAGGGCCGGCGAGACCTTTCAGGGCTGCGTCGATCTGGTGGGTGACGGACGCCGCGTCGAGCTCGTCGAGATAGCGCTGCGCAGCGCGCGCGAAGAACTCGGAGCGACTCATGCCGAGGGCGACCGCACGCCGCGACGCTCGATCGAAAGTGTCGTCGGGGACTGAGATAGCTGTCTTCATCCCTGGAGTATAACTCGGTATGACGATCTCGAAGCAGGGACGATGCAGGGCAGCCATCACACGATCCGTTGCTCAGGGGCCGGGATCCAAGAGCCGGGCGTGGGCATGCACGGCCGACGGGTCGGTGAGCGACGCAACCTGGTCGATCACGACTCGCAGCCGTCCCGCATCGTCGTCGGCCGCCTCGAAGTCGCCCTGGAACGCATGATCGAGGACGGCGGGCGCACGCCGCCAGTAGGCCTCGACCAGCTCCGCGAGGAGCTCTCGCTGCGCGGCGAGCACGCTCACCCGGTCGTCTGCCTTCATGACCAGATGCGCCGCGATCCCTTTGAGCACAGTGATCTCGGCTCGAGTCTCGGCGGGGATCGGCACATCACCGGCGTACCGGGCCACGCTGCCGCTCAGACCAGCCTGCTCGGCGGCTGCCTGCACCGACTGGCAGAAGCGGTTGATGAGACCGCTCGTCAGGTTCTTGAGGCCGGCAAGGGTTGGACGACTCCCGTCGTACGCCGTCCGGGGCCAGGCGGGGTGCCGGGACAACCGCGCGAACGCCGCCTCAGCCGCGTCGCTGCCCAGGTCAGGGGCATACCAGCTCCGCGCCGTCGCCCAGATCTCGTCCCTGCGGGCTCGGTCACCCAACGCGCTGAGGTCGATGCGGCCGGCGACCACGGCGTCCTCGACGTCATGGACGCTGTAGGCGACATCGTCGGCGAAGTCCATCACCTGTGCCTCGACGCAGGTGCGGCCGTCGTCGCGGCCGGCCCGCATCCAGGTGAAGACCGTCGCGTCGTCGGCATACACGCCGAACTTGCGGACGGCGCGCGGTAGGCCGTCCGCGTGATGGCCCTGGGGTGGCGGTGCGTCCTGCACCGGCCAGGGGTACTTCGTGGCCGCGTCGAGGGCTGCTCGCGTCAGGTTGAGCCCGAGGCTGTGCCCGTCGCCGTCGAGGGTCTTCGCCTCGAGCCGGGTCAGCACCCGCAGTGTCTGGGCGTTGCCCTCGAAGCCGCCGATGTCTTGGGCGGCCGCGTCGAGCGCCCGCTCGCCGTTGTGCCCGAAGGGTGGGTGGCCGAGGTCGTGGGCCAGGCACGCTGCCTCGACGAGATCGGAGTCGCAGCCGAGGGCAGACGCCAGGTCCCGGCCGACCTGGGCCACCTCCAGGGTGTGGGTGAGCCGGTTGCGGATGAAGTCGTCCGTCGACGGCCCGACCACCTGCGTCTTGGCGGCCAGTCGGCGCAGCGCGGCCGAGTGGACGATCCGGGCGCGGTCACGCTCGAAGGGCGAGCGCAGCGACCCACTCGGCTCGGGCAGGTAACGCTCGACGTCGGCCTCGGCGTACGGCGTGGGGGCTGAGTCCATCGCGCCCGACCCTACTTGGCCCGCCCGGCACAAGGATCCGAGCCTTGAGCTGCTCGGGCCGCCTCACACTCGGATCTTGGCGCAGCATCCCGAGCAAGGATCCGACCCTCACGTCGCCAGGGCAGCGCCACAGTCGGATCTTGGGCAGCACCCCCGCCTGGGCACTAACCCCCGGAGACACCGATCTCCGCCGACGCCTCGATGCCCAGGTCGTCTCTGTCGTCGAGCCATCTCTCGGGCAGGGACACCTTACGCGGCGTGCCCTGGCGTCCGCGTGGACTTCCGAGCTCGGCGACGGGGAAGGGCTCGGCCGGGTCGAGACGCGCCAGCAGCGTGTCGAGAGCCGGCAGGGTGTCGACGAGGCCGAGCGACTGCCGCAGCTCTCCCCCGGCGGCGAATCCCTTGAGGTACCACGAGATGTGCTTCCGAAGCTCCTTGCAGCCTCTCTCCTCGCCCATGTACGCCACCAGCAGCTCGGCATGGCGACGCATCATCGCGGCGACCTCGCCGAGCGCGGGGAGTGCCGGCGCCGGCCCGTCGACGAAGGCGGCGGCGAGATCGCGGAACAGCCACGGCCGGCCCAGACATCCGCGGCCGACGATGACTCCGGCGCAGCCCGTCTTGTCCAACATGGCGAGCGCGTCCGAGGCCTCCCAGATGTCGCCATTTCCTAGCACGGGGATGTCGACCTCCTGGACCAGCTCCGCGATCGCATCCCAGTCCGCCAGACCGGAGTAGTGCTGCGCGGCAGTGCGCGCGTGCAGCCCGACGGCGGCGCAGCCGGAGTCCTCCGCGATTCGGCCCGCCTCGAGGAAGGTCAGGTGGTCGTCGTCGATCCCCTTGCGTGTCTTCATCGTGACCGGGACGTCGTACGCCGTCGCGGCCGCGACAGTGGCATGGAGGATCGAGCCGAGCAGCCGACGCTTCCACGGCAACGCGGCGCCGCCACCCTTGCGCGTCACCTTCGGCACCGGACAACCGAAGTTCAGGTCGATGTGCCCGACGCCGTACTCGCAGCACAGGATCTCTGTCGCCCGAGCCATGGTGACGGGGTCGACTCCGTACAGTTGCACCGAGCGGACTGACTCTCCTGGGTCGAAGACAAGCATGGACAGGGTCGTCTCGTCCCGCTCGACGACACCGCGGCTGGTGATCATCTCGCAGACGTACAGCCCGGCCCCCTGCTCGCGACAGAGGGTGCGGTACGCCGCGTTGGTCACCCCCGCCATCGGGGCCAGCACGACCGGCGGGTCGATGCACAGCCGCCCTAGCGTGAGCGAGGCAGCCATGAGATCGGAGCGGCGTTGCCTGGGGGGCGCCACTGCACCGCGCTGATCTTGCCGTGGTCGGGAGCCAGGATCACCAGGCAGACCCTGGCCTTCTTGGCCTTCTTGGCGTTCTTGGCGTGCTTCGCCTTCTTGGCGTGCTTCGCCTTCTTGGCGTGCTTCGCCTTCTTGGCGTGCTTCGCCTTCTTGGCGTTCTTGGCCTCCTTCGGTCCCTTGGCCTCCTTCGCCCGCTGCGACTCCTTGGACTCCTTGACGTCATTCGGCAGCGGGTCGGAGTCACAGCGTTCGAACGTCGAGCCGAACTCGACAGGCGGCACCACAAGATCCGCCGACACCTGGCCGTACAACGTCAGCGGCTCGCCTGACAGGTCTCCGCCGCCGATGTTCTTCACCCTTGCCTGCACGTAGTAGACGTTGGACTTCCTCGCGGCGCCGGTGAGGTCGAACTCCTCGAGGTCCTTGACCTTGCCGCGCTGCACCGACGTGACGCTCAGCTCGATGAGCGAGTCATGCCTGCGGTCGGCGGTGTAGCCGACCGTGGCGGTGCTGCCGAGCTCGAGCTCGGTGCCCGGCGCGGTCGTGCCGTCCTCGAGGGTGGTGGACTCGGAGCCGGCCGGCGTCATCGCCGGGTTGTCCTCGTCGTCGGCCGGGCCCGATCCGCTGCAGCCGGCCAGTGCGACCGCACCGGCCGCGACACCGACCAGCGCGGCCACGACGAACCGTCGTCCGCTGCGCCGACGGGCGCTCCACATCGTGTCCACGCGCCCATTGTGCCGGGTTCGGATCGCCGTGGTCGGCCAACTTCCCTGGATCCGGCTCGATGCGCGTCTCGCCGGATCGGGGATGAGAGATCTCTCACCGCCCTCGCAGACGACCGACGCTGCACCGGCACGATCGGCGCCGTGTCGATCGACGGCAACGTCATCGTCCCGGCGGGTGCGACCTGCACGCTCGTCGGCACCCGCGTCGACGGCAACGTCCTCGTCAAGCCCAATGCCCGCCTCAACGCGAAGGGCGCCCGCATCGGTGGCAGCATCCAGGCGGAGAACCACCGCTACGTGCTCGTTGCTCCCCGGATCGTCAACGGCGATGCGGTCCGGACCCACGTCAACAGCGACATCCAACTGGTCTCCGGCGGCGGCAGCGAGGTACGTCGAGCCGTCATCGGCGGTCAGCTGCAGTCGAAGCAGAACAATGCCAGGCAGGTTGCCAGCCACAACGTGATCAAGGGCGACCTGCAGGCGTTCTCCAACCACAACGGCTACCGCATCCACCGCAACGTGATCGACGGCAACCTGCAGTGCAAGAGCAACAGGCCGGCACCGACCGGCGACTTCAACCGGGTCCAGGGCAACAAGGAAGACCAGTGCCGCACCCTCTGACACGACAAACCTGTCAGGGCGTAGTGGACGCTTTCCGGCTCGCGGCGTCCTGACAGGTCGGGGCCGAAGGCCTCAGCAGCCGACGAGTCGCTCGGCGAGGTATGTCCTCACCTGGTCGAGCCCGACCCGCTCCTGCTTCATCGTGTCCCGCTCGCGGATCGTCACGGCGTTGTCCTCGAGCGTGTCGAAGTCGACGGTCACGCAGTACGGCGTCCCGATCTCATCTTGGCGACGGTAGCGACGGCCGATGGCCCCTGCGTCGTCGAAGTCGACGTTCCAGTGCTGCCGCAGCTCGGCCGCGAGCGCCTTCGCGTGGGGTGAGAGATCGGCGTTGCGCGACAGCGGGAGCAGTGCCGCCTTCACGGGCGCCAGCCGGGGGTCGAGGCGCAGCAGCGTGCGCTTGTCGACGCCCCCCTTGGAGTTGGGTGCCTCGTCGGTGGCATACGCGTCGATGAGGAACGCCATCAGCGCGCGGGTGAGACCGGCCGCCGGCTCGATGACGTACGGCGTCCAGCGCTCGCCGCTCGCCTGGTCGAAGTACGACAAATCCTGGCCCGACGCGGCGCTGTGTGCCTTGAGGTCGAAGTCGGTCCGGTTGGCGATGCCCTCGAGCTCGTCGAACTCGCGACCGGGGAAGTCGAACCGGTACTCGATGTCGACGGTGCGGGTGGAGTAGTGCGACAGCTTCTCCGCTGGGTGCTCGAAGTGTCGCAGGTTGTCGCGGTCGATACCCAGGCCGACATACCAGTCGGTGCGCAGGTCGATCCAGGTCTGGTGCCACTCCTCGTCCGTGCCGGGCACGACGAAGAACTCCATCTCCATCTGCTCGAACTCGCGGGTGCGGAAGATGAAGTTGCCGGGGGTGATTTCGTTGCGGAATGCCTTGCCGGTCTGGGCGATGCCGAACGGCGGCTTCTTGCGCGCGGAGTTCATCACGTTGGCGAAGTTGAGGAAGATGCCCTGCGCGGTCTCCGGCCGCAGGTAGTGCAGCCCCGACTCGTCCTCGATGACGCCCAGGTAGGTCTTGAGCATGCCGTTGAAGGGACGCGGCTCGGTCCAGGCCCCGCGCGTGCCGCAGTGCGGGCACGCGATGTCAGCCAGCGACACGTCGTCGGGGTTGGCGATGCCCTTCTTGGCCGCGACCGCCTCCTGCAGGTGGTCGGCACGGAATCGCCTGTGGCAGCTCTGGCACTCGGTGAGCGGGTCGGTGAACGTCGCCAGGTGCCCGGACGCCTCCCACGTCGTGGTGGGCAACAGCACCGACGAGTCGAGCCCGACGACGTCGTCGCGGGAGGTGACCATGAAGCGCCACCACTGCCGCTTGATGTTCTCCTTGAGCTCGACGCCGAGCGGACCGTAGTCC